>NZ_CBFFRJ010000037.1:0-40949 GCF_965644225.1 Phytobacter sp. V91
ACAGCTCAGCTAAGGTAAGGCTAATACAGATAAGGACTCCACTGAACCCCACCGATTAAATCGCACCTTCCTTAAGCTTACATTGAAAACAGATTTCCCCATAGCTAATTAACCATGTGACCTGTATTATTCATTCTCGTTTCACCCCATACAATCGTGGGTGATTTCCAAAAATGTTCTCCATCATAAATGGTCTGCCAGCAGAGGTTACTATATTATGGATAATGAAGTCGATCAGAGCCCAGTAATCTATCAGCAACTAATGACCTTTTTAGAAGGTGATACTTCATTAGAAGTTTATCGTAAAATAATAGTGCCAGAAAAAAAATTACCAAGTAAAAACTTCGCTAATTTAGCATTTGGAAATTATCAAATCATTACATTATTAAGCGATGAAGACCATATCAACATTAATGACTTCAATACACCAGACGAAATAAACATACAAATCCCAGACATCATAAAAAAACACTTAAACACTCTAACATGCAAACTTGATAATATCTGTGCTTCAGGTTGAGTTGTCTGCAAACATTATAACCGCGTAGATACTAAAACAAAAAAACCTTAACATCGATAATGAAAAGAAATGGAAACCCCATGTCAAAACATGATTTAGTCAGTATATTGATACCTGCATACAAGGCAGATTTCTTTGAAGAAGCACTTTTGAGTGCACTTAACCAAGATTGGGGTAATATTGAGATCATTGTTTGTGACGACAGTGACAATGATAGTATCCATTATTTATGCAAACACTATTCATCCTTACAAAAAAGAGATATATTCTATTATAAAAATGAACGCCGACTACTTAAAACAGGCAATATTTTACGTTGCCTAAGTTTTTCTCGTGGTAAATATATTAAATTTTTGTATGATGATGATACGCTACAAGCCCACTGCATTACCCGCCTGGTTGAAGCCCTACAAAATAACCCCAATGTTGTTTTAGCCTCATCACGCAGGACTCGTATTGATGAAAAGGGGAATAAACTACCTGATATTGCTGCCACCGCATTTCCATTTAATCAAGATGCCATTATTAATGGTCATGATCTCATTTCATTCCTTTGCGACCATAAAGTTAACTTCATTGGAGAACCCAGTGTTTTCCTGTGCTACCGTGATGACCTCATAGAATTAGGCGATCAAATATTCAATATTAATAACGAAGAGATGCCTTACTTCACGGATGTCGCTTTAATGGTTAAATTATTCAGAAAAGGTGATCTTGCGTTTCTCTGCGAATCACTGTCTAGTATTAGGATCTTAGCGGGGAAAACCAGTCAGATGGCTACCTCTCAACAAAGTCAAGTAGATCGTACTTATAGTCTGATGCCTAAGTTGATTAAAGAATTAGGATGGTATAAAGGCAATAAAGAAGATAATCAGTTCGTCCGTGTTACACCGATGAGTACACCTGACAAAGTTCTGACTGAAAACCTGTTCCAGGCATTATTAGCATCAAGACATCAATCATTATTTCAGCACCAAAGTGACCAGTTTACCCAATGGTTGGGTAATCGTCATTTGCCTGAACAGCTCAAACCCTTTGCTGATGAATTTCAAAAAACGCGAAAAACTCAAAATAATTTATTCATTTTTATAGAGAAAAATACTCATTCATATGAGGCCGTGCATAAAACACTGGCCAGTATAAATAACTATTCTGGATATGGACTGATTATCACACCATTGATAATTGAGAAGAATAGTAACCTGGTTCCGACGATCAACCAATACCTCGCAGACAATCCAACCGACTGGGTAATGTTTTGTGAAGCTGGCGAAACGATCCTTGCTAGCGGGATGCTGATGTTTGACCTGGCGCTGGAAGATGCGGCTAACTGTGATGCTATTTATGGTGATGAGTTTTATCAGTTCGAAAATTACATAAACGGCACCGCCCTGCGTCCTGATTTCAACCTCGATATGCTATTGAGTTATCCGTCGGAAATGGCGCGTCACTGGATTTTCCGGGTAGGTACTCTTCTGGAATCAGGAGGTTTTGATACAAGGTATAGCCAGGCATGGCAGTTTGAATATATTGTTCGTTTAATTGAGATGAAAGGCACCCAGTTTGCAGGACACCTACCTGAACCCTTTGTCATTGCGCACTCACCGCAAATAGAAACTCACCAGGAAGAATTACACATTCTTACCCGTCATTTGCACAACAGGGGCTACCCAAATGGACAGGTGGAAACAACAGGTAGTGGTATGTATGCGTTGTGTTATCAACATGCCGAACAACCCCTTGTTTCGATTCTTATTCCGACCAAGGATCAACTCGATATCCTGATCCCCTGCGTCACAACGCTTCTGGAAAAGACACGCTATCAGAATTACGAAATCATCATTATAGATAATAACAGTGAAACTATTGAAGCCCAGGAGTGGTTAGCCAGTATTGCAACAAAATATCCTGAACGTCTTCAGGTACTGGCCTACCCTCATCCTTTTAACTACGCAGCCATCAATAATATGGCAGCTCGAGTTGCGAAAGGAGAATATTTATTACTCCTTAATAACGATACCGAAATTGTCAGCAGCACATGGCTGGACAATCTAATGAACCATGCCCAACGGCCTGAAGTCGGAATTACTGGAGCAAAACTTTTATATCCTGGTGGCGCAATACAACACGCAGGTGTTGTCATGGGTTTACATGGTCCGGCATCACACCCGTTTAATAGCTACGAGCAGGATACTCCTGGTTATATGAATAGACTGCATATAGATCAAAACTATAGCGTGGTCACGGCGGCATGTTTACTTATTCGCAAGAGTGTATACGAACAAGTTGGCGGAATGGATGAACATAATTTCAAAGTCTCTTACAACGATGTCGATTTATGCCTGAAAGTGCGGGAGGCTGGCTATCTGACAGTGTGGACACCCCATTCTGTGGTTATCCATATCGGCAATGTCAGCCAGATACATGTTGATAAAACGAAACATGAACAAAAAATTATCCGTCTGAAAGGTGAACAGGATGTAATGTATAGCAAATGGCTACCTATTATTACTAACGATCCTGCTTATAATCCGAACCTCTATTTAGGTGGTGATGGATATGAGTTTATTCTTGATAGCATAAGCACATGGCAGCCATTGCACTGGAAACCTTTACCCACGGTGCTGGCGTTTCCATTATCGAATAATTCGGACAGTGCTAAACGGATAATATATCCGCTGGAACTAATGAAAGCAGCCGCTATGGTTGATGGTTTGTCTATGCCTAATCCACAAAACTACCCAGAACTTGCTCGCTATGCTCCGACGACAGTGATAGTGCAACAACAAATTACCCCATTAGTTCAGGAATGGCTCCACCGGCTTAAAACTATTGTTCCTACATTTACTGTCTTCGATATGGACGAGTATCTTCCGGCAATGAAGCCCGCTGCCGCTTTAAAAGCCAATCTACCGAAAGATATATTGAGCATACTGGAAACAACTCTGCAAAGTGTACATCGGGTTATTGTGCCTACTGAGGTAATGGCAGAACATTGCAATAAGCTGCATGATGATGTCTGCGTGATGGAAACATTACTCTCACCGACTCTATGGTCAAATCTAAATAGCCTTCGTGGCATAGGGAAAAAGCCACGTGTATGTTGGGCTGGCAGCGCCGAAAATAATGCCGAACTGGAGATAATCCATAAAGTTATTGCACAAATGGCCAACCATGTTGAATGGATATTCCTCGGCTACTGCCCACCTTCGCTGCGCAGATATGTTACGGAAATACATGCCAGAGTTACACCTGAGCGTTATCCGCATATGCTGGCTTCTCTTAACCTGGATCTTGCTATCGTGATCCGGACAGATAATCCATGGTCTAACACATTAGGGTATACACAACTGCTTGAATTTGGTGCCTGTGGTGTCCCTGTTATTTGCAGCAATGTCATCGGTTTTCGCAATGACCTTAAAGTCACTCGCGTCGAAAACAGGGCTAAAGAATGGTATGAGGCTATTGAGATGCATATAGGAGATCTTGATGCTACGTGGAAGCTCGGAGATATATTAAAATCACAGGTTCAGCAGCGCGGTATGTTGCAAGGAGAACAGTTGCTTAAACTTGCGCAGTACTGGTTGCCGGTCTAATCTCACATCATCATGGCGAGGTCATACTCGCCATGATGATGTCGTTCTCATTAAGCCTTGCGCATGAAACTTATTTTACTGTCGATAACCAACTATGGTGCCATTCATCCAGCCCATGATCGCGTAAATACCAGTCCCTTTGAATTGCATCACGAAGCGCATCCCCCTGCGCAACACGAAATTGTGCATCATGGATGTGCATCTGAATGGCTTTCATCCAGTCTTTAAATCGATTATCGACTAATGTAACTGGCAAATCGCAGCGATATGGCACGATGTCTGTTGCAATAATTGGTACACCACAGGTCCCAATTTCCAGCAAGCGCAGATTGCTCTTACACTCATTGAATTGATTGATTTCAAGGGGTACCAGTGCAAGATCCAAATTAAGGCTGGCTAATTTTTCAGGGTATAGCTCGAATGGTACGCCTGGATGGAACTCGCATTTTACCCCTTCAGGTTTCATCCCCATAAAGACCCACTGCACCTGATCTTCTAATTCTTTGATAATTGGACGCAGTATCTCCAAATCGCCTGCATGGCTATTGCCGCCGGCCCAGCCAACGCGAATTTTTTTGCTGGTATCACGTTCACTCCAAAGATGTCCCCACTGACTCACCGACAATCGGTTTTGTGCCACCCTGATATCCGGGTGGAAATCACGATAGGCTTCAGCCAAAGGGTGTGTGGATACCACTATCCAGTCAGCATTTTCGATAACTCGCCGCAGGTTTTTAATGATGTGCTGAGGAAAGTTGTGCCTGTTTTGGTTTTTGATCGGCAGGTTGGGAATATAATCGTCATATTCCACAACTATTTTAGCATCTGAAACCTTACGGTATTGCTCCATGATGTAGGGCACACTTGGGCTGGTAAGTAACTCCAGCAGCACAATATCCGGTTGCTGCAGAGCAACTTCCATTACTCCTGGCACACCATGGAGCAATCCACCTTCACAGAGTAATTGTTCTTCCAGCGCTTTAAAGGGCTGAATAACGCGGTGGTTGCCACAGCCAAACCAGTTAACGTGGTTGGCAAGAATAACAGGTAGCGGCCGCCCGGGTAATGGTTCAAAGAAACGCCCGGTATTCGGTGAGAGAGTAAATGGCGTCCCCATCTTATGTAGCGCCGGATGATACGCAGGATCATGTGCCAATGCCCCGCCCCAGGTCTCACGTAACTTGTCATAATCAACCAGACCTGGTCGTGGGGAAACATTAAATTTATCCGTCAACAAGCGCGTCGCGCCGCCCATATGTTTCAGACGGGCATAAGGCGTCCAGACATTCAGATAGCCTTGTTTTTGTAGCTTCAGGCCCAAGTCAGTATCCCCTAAGTAGATCGGGAATTTATCAGCACTGAAACCACCCACATCATCGAATACTGCTTTTCGAACCATCATGCAGGCACCGCTGACAGAGGCCAGATTGTGCGCACTTTGTAGATAGTAGAGATAGCCCAACTCCGTTGGCGTAGCGCCTTCGAATACAGTGGCAGACCCCATATGGATACCGGTGAGGATCCCTCCGCCCTGAACGCGCCCGTCATCGAACTCAAGACGCGCGCCGACCAGCCCGACCTCTCCGCGCAGAACATGCTCCATCATTGCGCTAAGCCAATCAGACTCGAACACTTCAATATCATTATTAAGGAATAACAATACCTCGCCGCGAGCCTGTGTTGCGGCAAAATTGTTGATTGCGGCATAATCGAAGGGATGCGGATAACGCAAAACGCGCAACTGGGGCAGATTGAGCTTCTCTAGCTCATCCAGGAACTGGCAGGCATCGGGTTCGACAGACTGGTTATCGACAATCAAAATCTCATACTGATGCCAGCTGGTTTTTTCCATCAAAGATTCAATGCAACGTTTGAGCAGGGGCAGATGGTCGCGGGTGGGGATAATGATTGATACCAGAGGCTGTATATCCCAATGATAGCGCACGCGCTGAGCAACATTGATGAGTCCTTTTTCAATAGTCGCAGTAATACCCAGTCGCTGTAGATGACCAGTGACAATGGTTGCCATCTCTTGCTGAAGCTGTGGATTATCGAACCACTGCTGTAAGGTTTGAATCTGGGTATAAAGGACTTCTGACACATGGCCAACCACCGGTACACCGCCACGCTCAATAAAGCGCCAGAGTAAATCAATCAGCGCCAGATGCTGGTACTGTTCATCAAGCCCCCCACAGTCTCTTGCCGCCTGGCTGTTGAACAACAGCACCTGGCCGATATAAGGAATGCTACGCAGGAGATCGATATTACAATCGGGTTTTAGCACGAGATTGTGTTCACCGTCCTCCTCCAGAGTCATCTCATCGCTGTACCATATCAGAACACTGGGATGGCGTAATCGCTGCTCAGCAAAGAGCAGGAGAGCATCGTCCTGGGGTTCCACACCGGCGGGTATTGTCAGAATGGCATCATGCGGGGTCGTGGCAAGCTGCTCGTTCAATATCTTAACCCAGTTGCCCGAGTGTGGTCGGACCTCAATACCTTCTGGCGGGTTCGTAGAGACGCCGGCAGGCGTAAGGAGTGTGATACTTTTGGCCGGTAAACTTTGTCGCATCAACGCCATGATGGTATTTGTCGCCAGAGACGTTGACTGCCCATCATCAACAATCACCACCGCAATATCTGCACTGACAGGAACAGATTCAACAAACGCCGTTAATGTCTCACGACGTGCCCGACTTATCCGCCGATCCGTCAACCATTTGTTTATCGAATACCCTTGCTCCATATCCGACAACAAGGTTTTTCCATGCAGTTCAAAAGCACGAATTTCAGCCTCATCAAGGGTAAAAGCTTGCGGTTGCAGATCGCTTTCCAGAAGAGAGTCCAGAACCGTTCTCGCATCCCACTTAGCCTGAATACGTGACTGTACGCCAGCAACCCAGCTTACCGCTTGTTCATAGCCTTCGGTAAGTTGCTCGACCAATTCGCACGCTGCCGGGCTGGCCCCTCCAGAGACGCAAGAAAAGTGATAATCATCGCAACGTTCAAAATTGTCTTCGGTGATGTACCCCTCACTGCGGCCTTCAGCAGCGAGGAATACCGGCACACCAGCGCATAATGCTTTTGGGACTATCTCGTCAGCCCCGATGACCACGTCATAATTCTGTAGCCACTCGGACGTAATACGTTCCTGCAAGTTGCTCAAATCCAGCCATTCGAGCGTAAGGCCATTGTCCAGCAGTTTTTGCTGGACCTCCTGCATCTCAAATGCAAATGTTGCGCTGGCATAAAGGATCTGCTTCAGGGCTGCGGTTTTTTTGGTATCTACAGGTGAGTTTTTTCGGCAGATATAAGGTAGCAGCGTAAGTTTTTCAGCCTGAATACCCTGCTCGACCATCTTTCTGTTTACGCCGGTGGACAAGCTCAACGCTTTTGCCGCCATCCTGTTTTCAAGTTCAGCACCGTAAGGAAGGTAAATGTCGGCGTAATTAAAGAAATGGCGAAATACGATAGGGCCCTGAACGCGTTGATGAACAAGCAAGTTCAGTAACGATGAGGACAGATAGCCTTTATAAATCCAGATAAGATCGTAGCTGGCATGGAAGGTGTCATCTTCCTGGCTCAGACGGCGAAAATCAGTGTTTCTCTGGTAATTATTAATGCAGGGCTGCATGTTTCTATTGATACGACCGGCAGAAAGGTCTATAGCCCAGCCCTTTTCTACAAAGGTATCAATCACATCCAACATCTCGGTAATTGTAGCACTCAGCATGTCAACTTTATCGATACTGATTAGCAACCTTTTCATTACGCTGCTCTCTCCATTTTCTGCCTTTCTTATATGCACAGCACTGCGCTGATAATGACTTTGATTATCTACACTCGGTTGGGAAACGAGAGCAGAATTAACTCTAACAAACAGTCTCTGTTCGTACGATTAGCAGTAAATTATCTGTCAGTATCGTCAATAACTTTTCGCCTTTAAGATACGATTCTGCCTGTTCATGCGGTTTTTGAATCGCCACGGATTCTCTGTCTATCTTGTTCATGTAACAGGTACGTCTCAGGTGCATGTCATCATTTGTATCTGCTGTTGCCATATAATGTCCTGTCGTCCAGTATTGATGTCGTGCTACGAAAAAATCGTTATTAGGATTAGCACTGGATATTTCGACGCTGTACTTTGGGGCATCCGAAAAATACAGGCAAAGAACGGATTGGATGTAGGAAGCAAGGCCATACCTTCTCATGCGATTGGCTAACAAACCATCGCAGTATTAAACATGATATGAGTCTTGAGAATAAAAAACGGGCACCAGTGGCACCCGTTTGTCTGTAAGTTACGAAGATTAACGCAGCAGGGACAGCATGGTCTGCGGAACCTGGTTGGCCTGTGCCAACACCGAAGAACCCGCCTGCTGTAGTATCTGCGCTCGAGACATGTTCGATACTTCCGTCGCATAGTCAGAATCCTGAATTCGGCTACGTGCAGCCGTCAGGTTGCTGGTCGTGTTATTCAGGTTGGTGATTGCAGACTCAAAACGGTTCTGAGATGCACCCAACAGGCTGCGCTGAGAATCCACTTCTTTGATTGCCGCATCAATTTTAACTAACGGACCATCACTAACTACTCCGCTTGCATCAGTAGCAATTGCGCTCAGAACATCAAAACCACTTGCTTCAACTTTACGGGTGCCAGTAGCGCCCGTGTTATCGCTCAACGCACCTGTAGCAACGTAAGCACCGCCGTTGTTAGCATTATTATCGGATGTCTGATACAAGTTCCAGCCCTTGCTCGCACCGACGGAGATGCTGATGGTTTCAGCATCTTTGGAGCCAACCTGGAAGGAATAGCTGGTATCGGTATCAGAGCCGGTATTCAGGACTTTGATGCCGTTGAAGTCGGTCTGTTTTGTTACACGGTCAACTTCAGCCAGACGCTGGTTAACTTCAGACTGGATGGAGTCAAGGTCAGAAGCTGAGTTGGAGCTGTTCTGCGCCTGAACAGTCAGGTCACGAACACGTTGCAGGTTGTTGTTGATTTCGCTCAGCGCACCTTCAGCAGTCTGCGCCAGAGAGATACCATCGTTGGCGTTACGGGCTGCAACGGTCAGACCGTTGATGTTAGAAGTAAAGCGGTTTGCAATTGCCTGACCCGCAGCATCATCTTTTGCACTGTTGATACGCAGACCGGAAGACAGGCGCTCAATCGAAGTACCCAGAGAAGACTGAGATTTAGTCAGGTTGTTCTGAGTTGTCAGCGACAGGGTGTTAGTATTAATAACAGCCATAGGATTTATCCTTCATTGGTAAATTAATATTCCGGTATGCGCCATCGGCTTCATCACCGTCATAATAGTTATCGACGCAAGGAACAAACACTTTAGCATTTTTTTTATTTTCATTTTTCCAGCCTGTCGTGGCATAAAAAGTTCACTAACATTCTGTTTAAGAAACAGTTAAAACAGAATGGCCAAAATCTTTCGCCAAACGTTGCCTGCACAAGGCTGACATTGTTTTCATCTTCACAGCAGAATGGTGTCGATTGACAGCCCCCCCCCTGAGTCAGGGGGCTGTAAAAACCCTCGCATTTAAACGCGTAAACTACCCATCAATCGCCCTCTTTATTTGCCCATTGTTTTTTTCAAAAGCCTCTAATCTTTTCTCATTCGCTGCCGATAATCCATCCAGTGATTGTCTCAGATGAAAGGATGATATTTATGGCAACAATTAGTTCTCTTGGCGCTGGCACCAGCATGAGCTCCACCCTCAGCACATTATATGATGGTCTGGAAAACGCTGAAAAAACCAAACTGACGCCGATTACCGCCCAGCAAACCTCTTATAAGGCCAAGCTGACGGCATGGGATGTGGTAAAAACCGCGTTAAATAAGGTTCAGACGGCTTCTGATGCGCTAAAGAATACATCCGCCATTGCCACGGCTAAGGTTACCAGCACCAACAGTGCCTTTACTGCAACGTTGGGCAACAGCGCCACCGCCGGCACCTATTCTATTGAAGTCACCGCCCTGGCGGCGTCTCAATCGTTGTTGAGCCCGGTTGTTGCCAGCAAAGACACCGATCTTGGCAACAGCAACATGAGCTCGCGCACCATTACTATTGCGCAGCCGGGTCAAACCACGCCAATGACGGTGACGCTTGCTGCGGATAAAACCAGCCTTGCCGATGTGCGTGATGCGATCAATGCCAAACAAGGCAGCGTCACCGCCAGCATCATCAAAGCCGATGACAACAGCTATTACCTTGCGCTGACGTCACGCGACAGCGGCACCAAAAATGCGATGACCGTCTCCACTGATGACGCCGAACTGGCAAAATACATCAGCTATGACGCCACGGGCGCCGGCACCAGCAAAATGACGCAGCAGGTTGAAGCGGCAGATGCGAAGCTGGAAATTAACGGGATCGAAATCACCCGTAGCAGCAATACCATTACCGATGCCACCGATGGTCTGACCTTAACACTGACCAAAACCAATGTCGGTAGCCCGGAAACCCTGACCGTTGCCAAAGACAACACGGCAATGACAGCCGCTATTCAGGCCTATGTTGATGCCTATAACTCATTGCAGACGACAATTTCCAGCCAGACGAAGTATACGGCTGTCGATCAGGGTACGGATAGTCAGGATTCCTCAAACGGCGATCTGCTGGGCGACGGTACGCTGCGTAACATCCAGACCCGTCTGCGCTCCATGCTCTCGACCTCTCAGGGTACAGGCTCGCTGAACACCCTCTCACAGATGGGTATCACGCAGGATGTGAGCGGCAAGCTGACCGTAGACAGTACCAAACTGGATAAAGCGCTGACGGAAAACTCTGCCGACGTGGTTTCATTCCTCTCAGGTGATGGTTCAACGACTGGTTTCGCTACCCAGACCAGTGCGCTTCTTACCAGTATTTTAGGTACCGATGGCTCCTTACAGAACGCCACCGACGGTATCAACAAAACGCTGAAAAAGCTGAATGACGATTACGATCGCGTTAACGCGCAAATTACGGTCACGATGGCGCGTTATAAAACGCAGTTTACGTCGCTGAGTACGCTGATCTCTTCACTTGATTCCACGGCAAGCTATTTGACGCAGCAGTTTAATGCAATGAGCTCAAGTTCATAAGTTATTGATTGAGGTTTGACATGTATACGAAATCGGGGATCCAGGCCTATGCCACGGTCGGCGTTGAAAGCGCCGTCCTTAGCGCCAGCCCGCATCAACTTGTGGTTCTCCTTTTTGATGGCGCATTAAGCGCAATGAAAAAAGCGGCCATCTTGATTGAGCTGGGAGACATTCCCGGTAAAGGAAAGGCGCTGTCACATGCCATCAATATCATCAGCAACGGTTTGCGCGCGGGCCTCAACCACGATGTCAGTGGTGAGCTCTCGGCAAACCTTGACAGTCTTTACGACTACATGACACGGCGTCTTTTGCAGGCAAATCTCCACAATGATCTTAGCGCCATTGAAGAAGTGACAATGTTGCTGACTAACATTGCGGATGCCTGGAAAGAAATTGGTCCAAATAATCCCAATGCGCAGGACACATACTAATGGAAGCAAATTTCGGGTTGCTCCACCACTACCAACAACTGCTCATGACCAGTTGTACCATGCTCAATCTCGCGAGAGAGGCCCGCTGGGATGACCTGATTCAACATGAACTGGCCTATGTTACAGCGGTAGAGAAACTGACTCAGTCTCAGGGTGCAAGTGATATTGCACCCCATGTACAGGCGCAAATACGCCCGCTACTTAAGCAAATCCTCGATAACGAGGTGGAGCTTAAAACGTTATTACATCAGCGCATGGAAGAGTTACGGACTCTGGTTGGACAAACATCCCGACAACATAACCTGAATTCAACATATGGACGTCTTTCTGGCAATATTCTGTTCCCCAGCGAGCTGTAATCTCGCCCGATAAAGCGGGTGATTTTTTAATCCCCTCACCCGCTTTATTTTCTGCTTTCAGCCATACTTAGGGTGTTCTTAATCAGGAGCACGGAAGATGAAAAATCCCACCTTATTGCAGGCTTTTCACTGGTATTACCCGGATGGCGGGAAACTGTGGCCGGAAATCAGCGAACGCGCGCCCCACTTAAATGATATCGGCATCAACATGGTCTGGCTGCCCCCGGCATATAAAGGTGCGTCCGGCAGCTACTCCGTAGGTTATGACAGTTATGATCTTTTCGATTTAGGTGAGTTTGACCAGAAAGGGTCGATAGCCACCAAATATGGCGATAAAAGCCAGCTGCTGGCCGCCATTAACGCCCTGCGCGAAAATGACATTGCCGTCCTGCTGGATGTGGTGGTGAACCACAAAATGGGGGCCGATGAGAAAGAAGCTATCCGCGTTAACCGGGTCAATGCCGAGGATCGCACGCAAATTGATGATGAGATAGTCGAGTGCGAAGCCTGGACGCGTTACACCTTCCCGGCACGCCAGGGTCAGTACTCGCAGTTTATCTGGGACTTCAAATGCTTTAGCGGCATCGACCATATCGAAAACCCGGATGAAGACGGCGTGTTTAAAATTGTCAATGATTACACCGGTGAGGGCTGGAACGATCAGGTCGATGATGAAATGGGTAACTTCGATTACCTGATGGGTGAGAACATCGATTTTCGCAACCACGCCGTCACCGAAGAGATCAAATACTGGGCGCGCTGGGTAATGGAACAGACCCATTGCGACGGTTTTCGCCTCGATGCGGTGAAACATATTCCGGCCTGGTTCTATAAAGAGTGGATTAACCACGTGCAGGAGGTCGCGCCAAAACCGCTGTTTATCGTGGCGGAATACTGGTCGCATGACGTTGAGACCTTAAAGCAGTACATCCATCAGGTGGATGGCAACACAATGTTGTTCGACGCGCCGCTGCATCTGAAATTCCACGAAGCCTCTCGCCAGGGACGCGACTACGATATGAGCCAGATTTTCAGCGGCACCCTGGTGGAAAGCGACCCCTTCCATGCCGTGACGCTGGTGGCAAACCACGATACCCAGCCTTTGCAGGCGCTGGAAGCCCCGGTGGAGCCCTGGTTTAAACCCCTTGCCTACGCCTTAATCTTGCTGCGGGAAAATGGCGTACCTTCGGTTTTTTACCCTGACTTATTTGGCGCCAGCTACGCGGATACCGGGGGCGATGGTGAAACATACTCTATCGATATGCCGGTGATTGAAAATCTCAGTCAGTTGATCCTTGCCCGTCAGCGTTTTGCCCATGGCGTGCAGACGCTGTGGTTTGATCATCCCAATTGTATTGCCTTTAGCCGCAGCGGTACCGATGAGGATCCGGGCTGCGTGGTGGTGATGTCCAATGGCGATGAGGGGGAGAAGAGGCTTAATCTGGGGGAAAACTACAGCAACAAACGATGGCGGGATTTTCTCGGCAACCAGCCAGAGACCATCGAGACAGATGAACAGGGTGAAGGCCTCTTTACCTGCCCGGCCGGCAGCGTCAGCGTGTGGGTAATCGAGGACGTTATCTGAACATCGCGCTGAGTGGCGCACACCACTCAGCGCAGGTCCGTCAGGGTTTTAACCCCAGGGCCGTTTTTTTAGCTAACGCATCGGCGCATTCGACACTCGGCTTTGCTACCCGCTTGAGGGTCATCCCGGCATATTCCAGCCGATCGCCAGTGCGATTAATACGGTAGATGTCGCGCTGCTGGGTAATGTTGACCAGCTTATCGCTGCGCAGCGTCAGCTTACCCGGAATGGCAATAACCCGCTGCCACTGGCGGCAATCCAGGGTGTCGCCTTCGGGCGTAACAATCAGAGTGGCAATAGCCTGCGGGCTGACCATTTCGCTTTGCGGCCCGTCTGACTGCCAGTTTCCGGCAAGCCCTTCCGGGGCCGGACGCTTAACCACGGACTCGTAATTCTCAATTTGCGCACAACCGCTCAGCAGCAATAATGCGCCAATAACCCAACGTTTTTTCATCATTTTTCCTGCCTCAAGAAACCCAAAGAGTGTGGCATCAAACAGGGGATGCCACCAGTCTTTCATGGCTGTGATCCGCATTAACCCCACAAATTGTTTGATGCGCGCCGGGGTTCCAGGCAACCGCACTGTGTATTATCCCTTTAGGCCCGCGATCGCCGGGTCGCCCTTATCGATCCTTCTGAGTTCAGAGACGACACTATGACATGGCAGCACTTTAAACAGGTCTTTCTTATTAAGTTCTGGTCCCCGATCCCTGCGGTTATCGCGGCGGGGATCCTTTCCACTTATTACTTTGGCATCACCGGTACCTTCTGGGCAGTCACCGGGGAATTTACCCGCTGGGGTGGGCAACTCCTGCAACTGGCGGGAGTGCATACCGAAGAGTGGGGATATTTCAAATTGATTCACCTCGAAGGCACCCCGCTGACCCGTATCGACGGCATGATGATTATTGGCATGTTCGGCGGTTGCTTTGCCGCAGCCTTATGGGCAAATAACGTTAAGCTGCGTTTTCCTCATAGCCGGAAACGCATTGCCCAGGCCATCGCGGGCGGTATTATTGCCGGGTTTGGCGCACGACTGGCAATGGGCTGTAATCTTGCCGCCTTCTTTACCGGCATTCCGCAGTTCTCGCTCCACGCCTGGTTCTTTGCCATTGCTACGGCGATCGGTTCGTGGTTTGGCGCTCGTTTTACCCTGCTGCCGTTTTTTCGTATTCCGGTCAAATTGCAGAAGGTTTCTGCGGCATCGCCGTTAACCCAGAACGCCGACCTGGCCCGTCGCCGTTTTCGCCTCGGGATGCTGATTTTTGTCGGCATGCTCGGCTGGGCTCTGCTCACCGCCATGAACCAACCTAAACTCGGTCTGGCGATGCTGTTTGGCGTCGGCTTCGGTTTGTTGATTGAGCGGGCGCAAATCTGCTTTACCTCCGCCTTCCGCGATATGTGGATAACCGGGCGTACCGTGATGGCGAAAGCCATTATCTTTGGCATGGCGGTCAGTGCGATCGGCATCTTCAGCTACGTCCAGCTTGGCGTGGAAGCCAAAATCATGTGGGCAGGCCCCAACGCCGTGCTCGGCGGGCTGCTGTTCGGGTTTGGCATCGTGCTGGCTGGCGGCTGTGAAACCGGCTGGATGTATCGCGCGGTTGAAGGCCAGGTGCATTTCTGGTGGGTGGGTCTTGGAAACGTGATAGGTTCAACGCTGCTGGCTTATTACTGGGATGGCCTTGCGCCTGCGCTTGCAACAAGCTGGGATAAAGTCAATTTACTCAACTCTTTTGGCCCGCTCGGTGGGCTGTTGCTGACCTACGCCATGCTGATTATTGCACTTCTGCTGGTGATTGGCTGGGAAAGACATTTCTTTCGCGCTACCCCCGAAACTGCCGTTAAGGAGACCGCATGAGTATTGTTCCTGATTACCGCCTGGATATGACGGGTGAGCCCTGCCCTTACCCGGCTGTCGCAACACTTGAAGCCTTACCGCAACTAAAAAAAGGGGAAATTCTGGAAGTGGTCAGCGACTGCCCGCAGTCAATCAACAACATCCCGGTAGATGCCCGTAACCACGGCTATAAGGTACTGGATATTCAGCAGGACGGTCCGACAATTCGCTATCTGATCCAACGATAGACATTCCCCATCCGGCGGGAAAGAAAAAAATGGCTGCCCCGTTCGGGGCTGCCATCAAAACGTACTAAACCTGCATATTCATAACTTCCTGGTACGCAGAAACTAATTTGTTGCGTACCTGGATGCCCATTTGCAGGGAAATGGATGATTTTTGTAAATCGGTCATTACATCATTCAACGCCACGCCCGGCTCGCCAAGGGTGAATTTTTCAGCCTGAGTGCGCGCCGCGTTCTGCGTATCGCTGATTCGGTCCAGTGCCGCATGCAGTTGCCCGGCAAAACTGACCGTCTGAACGCTGTCAACGCTTTGATTTTTAGCGATTCCTGCCGTTGCTTGCAGCTGGCTGACAACGCTTTCAATACCCTGTATTGCCATGGATTATCCCCGGATGGATTGATACCCGGACAAGGTTACCAGCTTGTCAATGCGATAATGGCGGTAAATAACGATAAAAAACCAGGTTATTTGAGGCATAGAAAATTCTGAATCATCAAATAATGGCACAGCCATGTTAATGGAAAAATGTCGAGTTTGCCGACCCGGGAGTCAGTTTTGCAGCATTACTCAAATAACAACATCCACCCTGAGTTACGAGGTGCACAATGAGTGCGACTTCAGCGACTACACCACAGAATAAATCTCTGGAGTGGATCAACCGCTTACGTGCGAACCCCAAAATCCCATTAATGGTCGCGGGCGCTGCTGCCGTTGCCATTGTTGTTGCGATGGTGCTGTGGGCAAAAAGCCCTGATTACCGTACGCTGTACAGCAACCTGTCCGACCAGGACGGGGGCGCTATCGTTACCCAACTCACCCAAATGAATATCCCTTACCGCTTCGCTGAAAACGGCGGTGCGCTTGAGGTTCCGGCAGATAAGGTCCATGAACTGCGTCTGCGTCTTGCCCAGCAAGGTTTACCGAAAGGCGGCGCGGTCGGCTTTGAACTTCTCGACCAGGAAAAATTCGGTATCAGCCAGTTCAGCGAGCAGGTCAACTACCAGCGTGCGCTGGAAGGTGAACTGGCGCGGACAATTGAAACCCTTGGCCCGGTAAAAGGCGCGCGCGTTCACCTCGCTATGCCAAAACCGTCGCTGTTTGTCCGTGAACAAAAATCCCCTTCAGCGTCCGTTACGGTCAACCTTGCCCCAGGTCGCGCAATGGATGAAGGCCAGATCAGCGCCGTGGT
This sequence comes from Phytobacter sp. V91, assembly GCF_965644225.1. NCBI lineage: Bacteria > Pseudomonadati > Pseudomonadota > Gammaproteobacteria > Enterobacterales > Enterobacteriaceae > Phytobacter > Phytobacter sp. V91. The sequence goes on from NZ_CBFFRJ010000037.1 coordinate 16,867, forward strand.
GCACCTGGTCTCCAGCGCCGTTGCCGGTTTACCGCCGGGTAATGTTACGGTGGTCGATCAGACGGGTCGTCTGCTCACCCAGTCAAACACCTCCGGGCGTGACCTTAATGATGCCCAACTGAAATATGCCGCCGATGTTGAAGGCCGCGTTCAGCGCCGCATTGAAGCCATCCTCGGCCCAATTGTCGGTAACGGCAATATTCACGCTCAGGTCACCGCGCAGATCGATTTCGACAATAAAGAGCAGACCGAAGAGCAGTATCAGCCTAACGGTGACGCTGCTCAGGCAGTGTTGCGGTCGCGCCAGACCAATGAAAGCGAGCAGATTGGCGGTCAATACCCTGGCGGCGTGCCGGGGGCACTGTCTAACCAGCCAGCGCCTGCAAATACGGCGCCGATCACTAACCCGCCTGCTAACCAGAATCAGCAGCAGAACCAGCAGCAGAATGGGCAGCAGCAGGCTTCTGCAACCAGTACGGCTGTTCCGCGTAATACCACCCGTAATGAGACCGCGAACTACGAAGTGGATCGCACCATTCGCCACACCAAAATGAACGTCGGCGATATTCAGCGCCTGTCGGTCGCGGTGGTGGTGAACTACCGCACGCTGCCGGACGGTAAAACCGAAGCTCTGACCGCCGATCAGCTTAAACAGATTGAAGACCTGACCCGTGAAGCAATGGGTTACACCGAAAAACGCGGCGATACCCTGAATGTGGTGAACTCGCCATTCAACGGGACAGACGACGTCGGCGGCCAGTTGCCGTTCTGGCAGCAGCAAGCCTTTATCGATCAGATGCTGGCTGCGGGTCGTTGGTTACTGGTACTTATCGTTGCCTGGCTGTTGTGGCGTAAAGCGGTTCGCCCGCAACTGGTCCGTCGCCAGGAAGAAGCGAAAGCACTCCAGGAACAACAACGTGCCCGTGCTGAAATTGAAGAGTCAGTTGAAGTACGCCTGAGTAAAGATGAACAGGTTCAGCAGCGTCGCAGCAACCAACGTCTGTCGGCAGAAGTAATGAGCCAGCGTATTCGTGAAATGTCTGATAACGATCCGCGCGTTGTTGCGCTGGTCATTCGCCAGTGGATGAGTACCGAAAATGACCAATAGTACAGCGACCCTGACCGGGACAGATAAAAGCGTCATCCTGCTGATGACCATCGGTGAAGACCGCGCTGCGGAGGTGTTCAAACACCTTTCGCAACGCGAGGTACAGCATCTCAGTACTGCCATGGCGAGCGTCAAACAGATCTCCAATAAGCAGTTGATGGACGTGTTGCAGGAGTTTGAAAGTGAAGCGGAGCAGTTTGCTGCGCTTAACATCAACGCCAACGATTACCTGCGTACCGTGCTGGTCAAGGCACTGGGCGAAGAACGTGCCGCCAGCCTGCTGGAAGATATCCTCGAAACCCGCGATACCACCAGCGGGATCGAGACGCTCAACTTTATGGAGCCGCAGAGTGCCGCCGACCTTATTCGCGACGAGCACCCGCAGATTATCGCCACCATCCTCGTCCACCTCAAACGTGGTCAGGCTGCCGATATTCTGGCCCTGTTTGATGAGCGCCTGCGCCACGACGTGATGCTGCGTATCGCCACCTTCGGCGGCGTACAGCCAGCCGCCCTGGCCGAGCTGACGGAAGTTCTGAACAACCTGCTCGACGGTCAGAACCTCAAGCGCAGCAAAATGGGCGGCGTAAGAACGGCAGCCGAAATTATCAACCTGATGAAAACTCAGCAGGAAGAAGCGGTTATTACTGCTGTACGCGAGTTCGACGGCGAGCTGGCGCAAAAAATTATCGACGAGATGTTCCTGTTCGAAAACCTGGTGGAAGTCGACGACCGCAGTATTCAGCGCCTGCTGCAGGAAGTGGATTCCGAATCCCTGCTGGTTGCACTGAAAGGGGCCGAACCGCCATTGCGCGACAAGTTCCTGTGCAACATGTCGCAGCGTGCGGCAGATATTCTGCGCGACGATCTGGCCAACCGTGGCCCGGTTCGTCTGTCTCAGGTCGAGAACGAACAGAAAGCTATCCTGCTTATTGTTCGTCGTCTGGCAGAAACCGGCGAGATGGTGATTGGCAGCGGCGAGGATACCTATGTCTAACGAACTGCCGTGGAAGGTCTGGAAGCCTGAAGATCTTGCGCTCCCGGTGTCTGCTTTCGCTCCGGCATTCGACATCAGCGAAGAGCCGGAAGAAGACAACGTCGAAGATGAGCTGTCTGCCGAGCAAAAACAGCAGCAGCAACTGGCGCAGATCCAGATGCAGGCCCACGAAGCGGGTTACAACGCCGGTCTGGCCGAAGGTCGTCTGAAAGGTCAGGAACAGGGTTATCAGGAAGGTCTGGCGCAGGGCCAGGAAAGCGGCCTGAACCAGGCTCGCCAGCAGCAGGCTCCGCTGCACGCGCGTATGCAGCAGCTGGTGAGCGAATTCCAGTACACCCTGGATGCGCTGGACAGCGTGATTGCCTCCCGCCTGATGCAGATGGCCCTCGAAGCGGCGCGTCAGGTGATTGGTCAGACACCCTGCGTGGATAACACGGCGCTGATTAAACAGATCCAGCTTCTGCTACAGCAGGAGCCTTTATTTAGCGGTAAACCGCAACTGCGTGTGCATCCCGACGATCTGCAACGCGTGGAAGAGATGCTTGGCGCGACCCTCAGCCTGCACGGCTGGCGCTTGCGCGGAGACCCTACCCTGCATCCTGGCGGCTGTAAAGTGTCTGCCGATGAGGGCGATCTTGACGCCAGCGTGGCAACGCGCTGGCAGGAACTTTGCCGCCTGGCGGCACCGGGAGTGGTGTAAATGACCACACGTCTGAACCGTTGGCTGAACACGCTCGATAATTTCGAAACCCGGATGGCGCAACTGCCGTCCGTGCGTCGTTATGGTCGTCTCACACGCGCAACCGGTCTGGTACTGGAAGCGACAGGTTTGCAACTGCCGTTAGGGGCGACCTGCATCATCGAACGTCATGATGGCGGCGAGATGATGGAAGTGGAAAGCGAAGTGGTCGGTTTTAACGGTCAGCGTCTGTTCCTGATGCCGCTTGAAGAAGTTGAAGGCATTTTGCCCGGCGCGCGCGTTTATGCCCGCAGTACCAGCGCTGACGGTCTGCATATCGGTAAGCAATTACCGCTGGGCCCGGCACTGCTTGGTCGCGTGCTCGACGGCGCCGGCAAGCCTCTCGACGGTTTGCCCTCACCAGATACCAGCGAAACCGGTGCGCTCATTACCCAGCCCGTTAACCCGCTCCAGCGCACCGCCATCGAACATGTGCTGGATACCGGCGTGCGTTCGATCAACGCCTTACTGACCGTCGGACGTGGGCAGCGTATGGGCCTGTTCGCCGGTTCCGGCGTAGGTAAGAGCGTGTTGTTGGGCATGATGGCGCGTTATACCGCCGCCGACGTTATCGTCGTGGGTCTTATCGGTGAGCGTGGCCGTGAAGTTAAAGATTTTATCGAGAACATCCTCGGGGCTGAAGGCCGTGCACGTTCGGTCGTCATCGCTGCACCTGCCGATGTGTCTCCTTTATTGCGTATGCAGGGCGCTGCCTACGCGACACGTATTGCGGAAGACTTCCGCGATCGTGGTCAGCATGTTTTGCTGATTATGGATTCGCTGACACGTTACGCGATGGCCCAGCGTGAAATCGCGCTCGCCATCGGCGAACCGCCAGCCACCAAAGGTTATCCACCTTCTGTCTTCGCCAAACTCCCGGCACTGGTCGAACGTGCGGGTAACGGCGTAAGCGGCGGGGGTTCAGTTACCGCCTTTTATACCGTGTTAACCGAAGGGGATGACCAGCAGGATCCTATTGCCGACTCCGCGCGCGCCATTCTTGATGGTCATATCGTGTTATCACGCCGCCTGGCCGAATCCGGTCACTATCCGGCGATTGACATCGAAGCCTCCATCAGTCGTGCCATGACCGCGTTGATTACGGAAAAACATTACGCACGCGTCAGAAATTTCAAACAGTTGTTATCCAGCTTCCAGCGCAACCGCGATCTGGTCAGCGTAGGGGCTTATGCCCGCGGCAGCGACCCGATGCTGGATAAAGCCATCGCTTTATGGCCACAACTGGAAGCGTTTTTGCAGCAAGGTATTTTCGAACGTGCCGGATGGGAAGATTCTATGCAAGCCCTTGAGCTTATCTTCCCGACAGTTTAATGCACCTGGAGAGCGACGACCATGACGCAAAATAGTGCGTTAACGACGCTAAAGGACCTGGCAGAAAAAGAAGTTGATGACGCTGCGCTAAAGTTAGGTGAAATGCGCCGCGGCTGTCAGCAGGCGGAAGAGCAACTCAAGATGCTGATGGATTATCAGCATGAGTATCGCAATAACCTGAACAATGATATGAGTCAGGGGATTGACGCCCAGCGCTGGCAAAACTACCAGCAATTTATCCTGACGCTGGAAAAAGCAATTGAACAACATCGCCAGCAGCTGATGCAGTGGTCCCAGAAAGTGGACAGCGCACTGGATTGCTGGCGCGAGAAAAAACAGCGTTTACAAGCCTGGCAGACCCTGCAGGATCGGCAAACCACCGCCCTGCTCCAGGCCGAAAACCGCCTTGATCAAAAGAAAATGGACGAGTTTGCCCAGCGCGCGTCACAGAGGAAATTTGAATGATCAGCCTGCCGAAATTGATAACAACAGATGTGGATGCAACCACCAGCGGACTGACCGGTAAAACGGGTGGCGACAGCGCACAGGATTTCCTCGCGCTGCTTGCAGGTGCGCTTGGCGGAAGCACCGCAGTGGGTGAAGATGCGGATGGCGCATTGTCTCTGACGGGTCTGCAAACGGCTGCCGGTAAGTCTGGCAAAAATCTGCGTACCCTCGCGGCCGATACTACTGAGACGCCGGCACAGAAACTGGCGGACTTACTGGCTCGTCAGACCAGCGACACGGCGACCTTAACCCCGGATGAAACCACCCAGGTACAAAACCTGTTGTCCGGCCTGACGCCAACGGCAAAAAGCGATGTGCTCGCGGCGTTAACCAAAGGCGCAAAAGCCAGTGACGACACGAAAACCGATCTCAGCGATGAAGACTTGTCCAGCCTGAGCGCGCTGATGGCGATGTTGCCGCATCAGCAAGTGGCGCAACTGACGCCCAAAGTACAGGCCAGCGAACAATCCGCCGCCGTCACGCCCTCTGTAAGCCGTACCACGCCGGGCGCAACGCTGTTGGCAAATAACACCGGCGATGTTGACACCCTGAGCAGTAAAGCCAAAACCGACAGTTCATTACCCCAACCCGTCGTAGCAACCGGTGATGACTCGTTCCAGGCCGCGGCGGCGCTGGCGGTAAAAAAAGACGCGGATAATGCCAGCCTGACCGTGAATACCACCACAAGCGTCGCGCCGACCATAAGCCATGCCGCTTCCGCCCAGGCCAGCGCACCGGTTTCCGCCGCTGTACTCAGTGCGCCGCTGGGCAGTAATGAGTGGCAGCAAACGCTGAGTCAGCACGTGACCCTGTTCACTCGTCAGGGTCAGCAAACCGCTGAGCTGCGTCTGCACCCGGAAGATCTGGGTCAGGTGCAGATCTCGCTGAAAATTGACGACAATAATATTGCGCAGTTACAGATGGTCTCGCCGCACAGTCATGTGCGTCAGGCGCTGGAAGCCGCCTTACCGACACTGCGAACCTCTCTTGCTGAAAGTGGCATCCAGTTGGGCCAAAGCAACATCAGTAGCGAAAGCTTCGCCGGACAGCAACAGCAGTCATACTCGGGGCAACAACAGTCATCCGGCTCCACCGGCGGCCAACGTTTTGGCGCTGAAGATGAAGAGCCCCTGATTACGCCAGCATGCTTGCAATCCGCTGCACGAGGCAACAGTGCGGTCGATATCTTTGCCTAAACGCCAGAGGTAGCATGATTATCCCCGTCTTTTCCTCGCTTTGACGCGGACAGGACACGGGATAATCAGTCTATTAGCAGTACTAACAGGAAGCACGTATCAGATGACTGACACCGCTATAAGCAAAAAACGTAAGCGTTCAATCTGGATCCCGCTCTTGGTGTTAATCACCCTTGCTGCATGTGCCACGGCTGGCTACAGCTACTGGCGTATGCAACAGCATCCGGCTGATGGAGCAAAAGCGGAAGCCGAAGCACCACCGCCGCCTGCACCCGTCTTTTTCGCGCTGGATACTTTTACGGTTAATCTGGGCGATGCGGATCGTGTGCTGTATGTCGGCATCACGCTGCGTCTGAAAGATGACCTGACGCGTGCCAGACTGAGTGAGTATCTGCCGGAAGTACGTAGCCGTTTGCTGCTGCTCTTCTCCCGCCAGGATGCGGCCCAGCTTGCGACCGATGAAGGGAAACAAAAACTTGCAGCCGCGATTAAAGAAGCGCTCGCATCACCGTTAGTGCCTGGACAACCGAATCAGGAAGTCACTGACGTTCTTTATACAGCTTTCATTTTGCGGTAAAGACATGGGCGATAGCATTCTTTCTCAGGCCGAAATCGATGCGCTGCTCAATGGAGACAGCGATAAGAGCGATGATCCTAAACCGGGTTCCGGTGGCGATGATAACATTCGCCCCTACGACCCCAATACCCAGCGCCGTGTGGTACGTGAACGTCTACAGGCGCTGGAGATCATCAACGAACGTTTCGCGCGTCAGTTCCGTATGGGGTTGTTTAACCTGTTGCGTCGTAGCCCGGATATTACCGTCGGGGCCATTCGCATTCAGCCATACCACGAATTTGCGCGTAACTTACCCGTTCCAACCAACCTTAACCTGATCCACCTGAAACCACTGCGCGGTACGGGGCTGTTTGTTTTCTCTCCGAGCCTGGTCTTTATTGCCGTGGATAACCTGTTTGGTGGCGACGGACGTTTTCCGACCAAGGTTGAAGGCCGTGAGTTCACCCATACCGAACAGCGCGTTATTAACCGTATGCTCAAACTTGCGCTGGAAGGCTACAGTGATGCATGGAAAGCGATTCACCCTCTGGATGTCGAATATGTGCGTTCAGAGATGCAGGTTAAGTTTACCAATATCACCACATCGCCAAACGATATTGTGGTAAACACGCCGTTCCACGTGGAAATCGGCAACCTGACGGGTGAGTTCAATATTTGTCTGCCGTTCAGCATGATAGAACCGCTGCGTGAAGTGTTGGTTAACCCACCGCTGGAGAACTCCCGTTCTGAAGACCAGAACTGGCGGGATAATCTGGTGCGCCAGGTGCAACATTCTGAACTGGAACTGATTGCTAATTTTGCCGATATTTCACTGCGACTGTCGCAGATACTTAAGCTCAAGCCCGGCGATGTTCTGCCGATCGACAAACCCGATCGCATTATTGCGCATGTGGACGGAGTGCCTGTACTCACCAGCCAGTATGGCACGCTAAACGGTCAGTACGCCCTGCGTGTCGAGCATTTGATAAACCCGATTTTGAATTCGCTGAATGAGGAACAGCCCAAATGAGTGATATGAACAATCCGTCCGATGGCAACAGCAGTTCAATGGACGATCTGTGGGCTGATGCGTTAAACGAACAACAAAACACCACCAGCGCGCCGGGTAAAAGTCCTGTCGATGCGGTTTTCCAGCAACTGGGTGGCGGTGACGTCAGCGGCAATCTCCAGGATATCGATTTGATCATGGATATCCCGGTGAAACTGACCGTTGAACTGGGTCGTACCCGCATGACCATCAAAGAGCTGCTGCGCCTGACTCAGGGTTCCGTGGTCTCACTTGATGGCCTGGCTGGCGAGCCGTTAGATATTTTGATTAATGGCTATCTTATCGCCCAGGGTGAAGTTGTGGTCGTCGCGGATAAATACGGTGTCCGTATCACCGATATCATCACCCCGACCGAACGTATGCGCCGCCTGAGTCGCTAAGTCCTGATATGAAAACGCAGGCTACGGTAAGTCAGCCGTCCGCCGTTCCCGGTTCGCCACTGTTGCAAATCAGTGGCGCGCTGGCGTTGATCATTGGGTTGATCCTTGCTGCCGCCTGGGTGGTAAAGCGCACCGGTCTTGCCGGAAAAAGCGCTGGCGCCAGGGGACTGAAAGTGACGGCCAGCACCTCAGTTGGCCCGCGTGAACGGGTGGTGATTGTCGATGTCGAGGACGCTCGTCTGGTGCTCGGCGTCACGCCCACGCAAATCAATCTGCTGCACAAAATGCCTCCTGCGCCTGTCGAAAGCGACGCCGTTAACGAGAAAACCCCGGACTTTCAGTCCGTGATGAAGAATTTGCTCAAGCGTTCCGGGAGATCCTGATGCGCCCTTTGTTAATGATTGCACTGGCCGCACTATGGCTGGTTGCCCCTGCCGCATTTGCCCAACTCCCGGGCCTGGTGAGTCAGCCTCTGGCAGGAGGCGGTCAAAGCTGGTCTCTGCCGGTTCAGACGCTGGTCTTTATCACCTCCCTGACGTTCCTGCCTGCTATTTTGCTGATGATGACCAGCTTTACGCGCATCATCATTGTTTTTGGCCTGCTGCGAAATGCGCTGGGAACACCGTCTGCACCGCCAAACCAGGTGCTGCTTGGTCTGTCGTTATTCCTGACCTTTTTTATTATGTCGCCGGTTATCGACAAGATTTATACCGACGCCTACCAGCCCTTTACCGAAAGCAAAATATCGCTGGATGTCGCCCTCGAACGAGGCGCTGAGCCGCTGCGTGAATTTATGCTGCGCCAGACCCGTGAAGCCGATCTTGCGCTGTTTGCCCGCCTGGCGAACACCCCGCCGATTGAGGGACCGGAGGCAGTACCCATGCGCATTCTGCTACCGGCCTACGTCACCAGCGAGCTGAAAACCGCCTTTCAGATAGGCTTTACGATTTTCATCCCCTTCCTGATTATCGATCTGGTGATCGCCAGTGTCCTGATGGCGCTGGGGATGATGATGGTGCCGCCGGCAACCATTGCCCTGCCCTTTAAGCTAATGCTGTTTGTGCTGGTTGACGGATGGCAGTTGCTGGTCGGTTCGCTGGCGCAGAGCTTTTACAGTTAGGAGTAAGCGATGACACCTGAATCGGTCATGATGATGGGCACCGAAGCGATGAAAGTGGCCCTCGCTCTCGCCGCCCCGCTCCTGCTGGTCGCCCTGGTGACCGGTCTTATCATCAGTATCCTGCAAGCTGCCACGCAGATTAACGAAATGACGCTGTCGTTTATCCCGAAAATTATCGCGGTATTCGTCGCCATTATTATCGCCGGGCCATGGATGCTGAACCTGCTGCTGGATTATATGCGTTCGTTATTTACCAACCTGCCCTATATCATCGGATAACAGGCTATGTTGCAGGTTTCCAGCGATCAGTGGGTAGCGTGGCTCAGTATGTATTTCTGGCCGTTTATCCGCATTATGGCGCTGATAATGACCGCCCCCATCCTTAGCGAGCGCAGTATTCCCAAGCGGGTGAAAATTGGCCTGGGCCTGATGATAACTTTTATTGTCGCTCCCTCTTTGCCTGCTAATGACACCACCATTTTCTCTGCCAATGCGCTATGGATAATCCTGCAACAGCTGCTTATTGGTATTGCTCTGGGTTTCACAATGCAATTTGCCTTCGCGGCTATCCGTACCGCAGGTGAATTGATCGGCCTGTCGATGGGGCTGTCGTTTGCCACCTTTATCGACCCCACCAACCACCTCAATATGCCCGTGCTGGCGCGTTTAATCGATGTGCTGGTGCTGCTGCTGTTTATGACGTTCAACGGCCACCTGTGGCTGATATCCATCCTGGTGGATACCTTCCATACGCTGCCCATTGGCGGCGATCCGGTTAACAGCAACGCTTATCTGGCGCTGACGCGCGCTGCGGGGATGATTTTCCTCAATGGCTTAATGCTGGCCTTGCCGGTCATTACGCTACTGCTTACTGCCAACCTGGCGCTGGGATTACTGAATCGAATGGCGCCGCAGTTATCGGTATTTGTCATCGGTTTCCCGATTACTCTGGCTGTCGGCATGCTACTTATGATTGCAATGATGCCGCTGATTGCCCCCTTTGCCGAACGTTTATTTGGCGAAATATTCAATCTCTTAGCAGAAATTGTCAGTGAGCTGCCCCGAAATAATATTCCATAAAGTTTGAACGGTCTTTTTAAGGAGATTCCTAAAAACGTTATTGAGGAACATCCACTAACTTATATCCGGCGCGGTTTAATTGTTTTTAACACCCTCACATAACACATTATTTACTTTACTTTAAGATGATTCCTGGCAAATTATACGTAACTTTACGGGATAGTGGTTTCGCCTGAGGTCAGGACACTGTTAATTGTTATTATTTTTTCTGCTGGTGCTGCGACCTCTGGCGAGGGTGAATTATCGTTACGCATTGAGTGAGGGTATGCCATGTCAACGATTATTATGGATTTATGCAGTTATACCCGGCTAGGACTAACGGGTTATCTTGCAAGTCGGGGGGTTAAAAAGCGAGAAATCAACGACGTAACAACTGTCGAAGAACTCGAGTCTGTTTGTGCAACGCTACAGCCCACGGTGGTGTTTATTAATGAGGACTGCTTTATTCACGATCCCGTCAGCAGTCAACACATTAAGCAAATAATTAATCAACATCCTCGCACATTATTTATCGTTTTTATGGCGATAGCGAATATCCACTTTGACGAATATTTATTAGTCAGGAAAAATTTGTTGATCAGTTCTAAATCAATTAAGCCTGAGTCACTGGATATTTTTTTGGCAGATTATTTGGGAAAAGAGAAAAAAAGCATTGGTTTTGGTAATTTACCGACATTATCGTTAAGTCGTACTGAATCCAGCATGCTTAAAATGTGGATGTCGGGTCAGGATACGATTCAGATATCTGATCAAATGAATATTAAAGCAAAAACGGTATCATCACATAAGGGTAATATTAAAAAGAAAATTAAAACGCACAATAAGCAAGTGATTTACCATGTCGTGCGTCTCACAGACAATGTGACCAGCGGTATTTTCGTGAATATGCGATAGCCGTGCAGAACTTCACCCTCCTGTTCAGGAGGGCGAAAAAATCATTCTTCCCTTTCGACAAAAATCCCGTCAGGGCTCTCTTTTTCATTAAAGAACCAGATTCCGAGCGGGTAATCCTCAAGCGAAACAAGGTACATAGTACCTTCACTAAATGCCTCTACAGCCAGCACCGTACCCGGGCGGCGTGGACCACCGTCCGTTTTGACCGTAACCCGATCGTTAACCTTCATAACTCTCCTCCTGTCGCATTTGTGCCAGTGTAGAACAATTCTCATTAACTGGCAGCGTCCTGGCGTTTGGCTGGCTATTTTTTCTACCGTCTATACTCAATACGGGTCGGTCAATGAGGTCATGAAGATGAAAACAGCCAAAGAGTACAGCGACACTGCCAGCCGCGATGTGAACGTCGATGTAGACGCCCTACTGGCTGCGATTAATGAGATTAGCGAGAGTCACGTCCAGCGAGTCGAGGACAGCGACGGGCAACGCGTTAGCGTAGATGGACGTGAGTATCATACCTGGCGTGAACTGGCGGATGCGTTCGAGCTGGATGTTCACGATTTCAGTATCAGTGAAGTGAACCGCTAACAGAAAAAAATCCCGGCCATGGGATGACCGGGATAAAGCTTGCTTGCGCAAGAAGCACTTAAAATTCGTTACATCAGGATATCTGATGCAGGTAGCACTATATCGCCCAAAAAATTGCATGACAAGGAAATATTGATAATTTGAACTATTTGAATTCGAACTATTCTTGTGATTTATACATCCCGATCCAGTTCTGGCAGTCCTTCCCCCGTTTGCGCAGCCAGGCAACAGATCGCCTGACCGCTAAAAAATGGGAATTATCCTGGTCATCAATACCTTATCGGTAAAGGAGCCTCCAGTGCCCACGCTTGACGATACGCTACTGATCTTCTCCGATGTCGATGGCACGCTGATGGACAGCCACACCAGCGACTGGCAACCCGCCGCACAATGGCTGGCGCATCTGCGCGAACATCAGGTGCCGGTTATTCTTTGCAGCAGTAAAACGGCCGCGGAAATGGATGCCATACAGCGTATTCTCGGACTACAGGGTCTGCCTTTTATCGCCGAGAACGGCGCAGTTATCCAGCTTGATAAGCGCTGGCAGGCCGACGTTCACTACCCACGTATACGCCAGGGCACCTCTCACAGCGAGATAGCCCTGCTGCTCGTGCAGTTACGTCAGCAGCACGGGTTTAAATTCACGACCTTTAGCGAACTGGACGATCGCATTCTGGCCGAAGTAACGGGTCTGCCGCTGGCTCAGGCCAGCCTTGCTCGTATGCAGGAGGCTTCAGAAACACTGATCTGGCGTGACAGTGATGAACAAATGTCCGCTTTTACCGCGCTGCTTGCCGATCGCGACCTGCGATTTGTACAGGGGGCGCGTTTCTGGCATGTACTGGATGCGCGAGGAGGTAAAGACAGTGCGGTCAACTGGCTGACCCGCCAGTATCATCATTACGCAGGTAAATTCTTTACCACCCTTGGACTGGGAGATGGCCCTAATGATGCCCCCTTGCTCGACGCCGTCGATTTTGCAGTGGTTGTGAAAGGGCTTAACCGGCACGGGATACGGCTACGTAATGATTCCCCCGAGCGGGTTTTTCATACCACACTTGAGGGCTCCGCAGGCTGGCGGGAAGGACTGGATCATATGCTGGGTTCAGGCTGCTCGTCGTCTGTTGACCGGACCTGATTGCGGCCAGCGCGTTTAGCCAGATACAGGCGGCTGTCTGCCACATATTGCAGATTCTGGAAATCGTAATTCCCGGTTTCCAGCGCGCTGCTCACCCCCAGAGAGGCACTGACGCGAATGGTCTGGCTTTTCTGCACCAGAATCTCTTTGCTGCTGATGCGACTGCGGATCCGCTCGGCAATGCGCACCGCCTCTTCAAGGTTGCTTCCGGGGAGTAAGACGCAAAACTCTTCCCCACCGACGCGTCCGGCGATTTCCGGCTCCCGGATTGAATTACCGATAAGCCTGGCGGCATGGGATAGCACTAAATCCCCCGCCTGGTGACCATAGCGGTCGTTGATCCGTTTGAAATGGTCGAGATCGATTTGAATTACCGAGAAAGCTTGCTGCCGCCGGGCGCACTCGTCAGATAACGCTTTCGCGCGATCAAAGAGCGCGCCGCGGTTTGATAACCGGGTAAGCGGGTCATGCCAGGCCTGCCATTGCAGATCATGCTGGAGGCGATACATATTGGTGACCATCCGGCGAATAACTCCCCAGGCCATGAGCAACATCCCGGTAAAGAGCACCCACAGCAGGGATAAAGAGATGCTGATGGTGCCAAAATCACTTTGCAGCCCCTCCCGCAGGGTATGAATGCGTAGCATCACGCCATCAAAATGCTGGAGTTTCTCCCAGCTGATGAAACGTGTTCCCATGCTCATCCCACCGGCAGTATCCGAACTCATTGCCTGATTCAGTGCCTTGCGATCTTCCGGCGTGAAGGTATGGATACGGTCAACGCTTGTGATCATTGTAGTGGCCAGTAATGACCACTGACTGTCATAGAGTTGATACTCGCCATCCTTCTCGCTCTGCCGCGCCTCAATTAACACCTGGCGTATCGCGGATACCGGGAAGCTCATCGCCAGCACGCCGTACCAGTAACTTTCATAATCCAGCGGCACACTTGCCATCACGACAGAGTCACTGTCAGCGGCTTTGCGGGCCTGATCGGTAAACCAGCGAACGCCACGCTGTTTGTTCTCACGTTCCCGCTGTTGAATAAACCAGGGACGGGCGAGCAACTGGTAATATTCATTGGGAATCACCTCCATCTTCCCGACAGGTTGGGTGGTAAGAAAGAAACCCGCACGGGAAACATACCAGGACTGCCTGGGACGCATAACCGTGGTTGCCGACAGGCGGAACAGATAGCCCAACTCCAGCGCCGCCGTCATTTCATTTTGCAGGCGTGTGTCATCACGACTGAGCAGCGGACTTTGTTCCACAAAGTAGTCTGCAACGCCATTCAGAGGGAGCGTACGACGATTATCGAGCACAATCTGCCAGTAGGGTAAAGACCGCTGACGCGCAAATTTTCCCTGCACGTTGCGCAGCACTTCGAAAGCCAGAGGGGTTTGTAGCGCGGCTTCCATACCATGGCGAAAGAAGAGTAAGCGGTCGATACTGACCTGCATTTGCCTGTCGAGATCGTTACTGACGTTTTCCAGCGCATTACGCTGACTGGCAACATAGGCGTCTTCAAGAACCGCTACTTCACGCCAGGTGAGTACGGTTGAAATGACCAGCACAATAATAAAACAGAGGTTAACAACCCCGCTGGGATCGAACCATTTTGTCATCTTGGCCAGCCGCAATGGGCTACTCACGACCTTATCCTGCCGCACTGAGACTCCCTAATAAATACCCTGCGCCACGTTGCCCTGACGGGGCGTCAGTCAAAATGTGAACGCCCGGGGATGCCGGGCGTTCACATGGTTATGCCTCTTCGCAACCATTAGACCTGCCACCAGGAATCAGTTCATCTTCCCGAAAGGCTTCACGCTGCACGCCGTAGCCGTCATACCAGCGACATTCAACCATGCCGCTGGCAAAGCCGGTAACGACCATGCATGGACCACCGTGTTTCGTGGTAACTTCATCACTGACTACAAAGACCATCATTGCCTCCAGTATCAGAGTGAAACGATTTCACCTTAGCCGAAGATTTGTCCCTTTGCATAACCACCAGGAACTGTTTTACAGTTTCGCCCCGCGCAGGCGGGAAACAGCATTCACTGCCAGCAGCGCGACGGCGCCGACCAGCAGGCCGACAAGCAGATTTGCCAGCACCGGTAAGATAACCAGCCAGAATGCGGGATACTGGGCTGAGAATGTCTCAATGGCATGATGCAGGGGCGCGATACCGTGCGTCACTATCCCACCCCCGACCAGAAACATGGCCAGCGTGCCGACAACAGAGAGCGCCTTCATCAGCCAGGGGGCAACAATCAGCAACGCTTTACCGGCCATCTGCGCCAGCAACGCGCTTTTTTCCACCAGCCAGTACCCCATATCATCCAGCTTGACGATGACTCCAACCAGCCCGTAAACGCCAACGGTAACCACCAGAGCAATCCCCGAAAGCACCAGCACCTGATTGATCAAAGGGGCATCAGCCACAATCCCAAGCGTAATGGCAACAATTTCAGCCGACAGAATAAAGTCCGTACGGATGGCTCCCTTGATTTTGTCACGCTCAAAGATTTGCGGATCCTGCGCGGCGATGGCCTGAAGACGCTGCTGGCGGACTTCAGGGCTTTCAGGATGCCTGCGCGCATGGAGGGTATGGAGAACTTTTTCCAGCCCTTCGTAACACAAAAAAGCCCCGCCAATCATTAGCAGTGGCGTAACAGCCCAGGGAATAAAGGCGCTAATCAGCAGCGCCAGAGGGACCAGAATCACTTTATTGAGAAGCGACCCTTTCGCCACACTCCAGACCACCGGTAATTCGCGATTGGCGCGAACACCAGAGACCTGCTGCGCATTGAGGGATAAATCGTCACCCAGTACGCCTGCGGTCTTCTTTGCCGCCAGTTTTCCCATTACCGAGATGTCATCCAGCAGAGTTGCAATGTCATCAAGGAGTGTTAATAAGCTACTTCCTGCCAAAATATCCTTCCTTATTAAAAGCCTTTCATTACTGTTGAACAGCCTTAGTATGATGTAAAAATGCAGCGGCGAAAATTGTCCGCCGAAAAACAACAAAAATTTAACAGCTACAGCACAATTAACTCCTCGCCAGCACAATAGTTTTAGCGTTAACTATATGCGTCCTTTTTATTTCGCTGTGAGGGAGTATGCGTTTCAGGCAAGTTTTACCACTGATCGGCGCACTGTTTGCGCTGTATATTATTTGGGGTTCCACCTATTTCGTTATTCGTATTGGCGTTGAAAGCTGGCCACCGCTTTTAATGGCAGGTACACGCTTTCTTAGCGCTGGGGTTTTGCTGACGGCTTTTTTATTGCTTACCGGGCATAAACTCCCCTCTCTTCGCCTGATGCTCAATGCCGCGCTTATCGGCGTGCTCTTGCTGGCCGTCGGCAATGGTTTCGTGACGGTTGCAGAACATCAGAATGTTCCGTCAGGTATTGCCGCCGTCGTGGTCGCCACTGTCCCCCTGTTCACTCTGTGCTTTAGCCATTTTTTTGGCATCAAAACCCGCAAACTCGAATGGGCAGGCATTGCCATCGGTCTTTCCGGCATCATTTTACTCAACAGCGGCGGTAACCTCAGCGGCAATCCCTGGGGCGCCGTCATGATCTTAATTGGTTCGATGAGCTGGGCCTTCGGCTCCGTCTACGGCTCACGTATCGCGCTGCCGTCCGGGATGATGGCGGGCGCCATCGAGATGTTAGCTGCCGGTATTGTGCTGATGGTCGCGTCGTTACTTTCCGGAGAACGTCTGACCCGGCTTCCAACAACCGAGGGCCTGCTGGCCGTTGGCTACCTGGCGCTGTTTGGTTCAATTATTGCCATCAATGCCTATATGTTTTTGATCCGCAATGTCAGCCCGGCCGTTGCCACCAGCTATGCCTACGTTAACCCGGTGGTTGCCGTGCTGCTCGGCACCGGTTTTGGCGGTGAATACCTCTCCTTAACCGAATGGCTGGCGCTGGGCATTATCATCCTCGCGGTTGTGCTGGTGACGCTGGGTAAATATCTCTTCCCTGCCCGCCCGGTAATGACGCCCTGCGAGACCCGGAAATAAAAGTGAGTTAATGAATACCCAGAGCGTCGATCTGCGCGCTGCCACCGCCGCCGCAGATCCACTCTTCCAGCCGCTCGCTCAGCGCCATGTCAGACAACTTCTCACGCCCCCGTAGTGCGCACTCCCACACGATAAGCACTCGCCAGCCCTGATCCCGTAACAAAGCCGTATCCCGGTTATCACGCTCAACATTTTTACCAATCTTCCCGAGCCAGAATGCAGTGCGCGTGGCCGGGACTTTAAACAGATAACAGTGATGCTGATGCCAGAAGCAACCGTGAGTGAAAATAACGCACTGGTATGCATCCAGCACAAAATCGGGTTTTCCTGGCAACTCAGCCACCTGAACCCGAAATGTCAGCCCAAGGCTTTCCAGCAACGACGCGATGCGTTTTTCAATCGCCGTATCCCGGGTTGCAATCGCCCGCATATTTTTGCTGCGGGTCGCTTTGTCGTGAACATCCGCCATCAGGCGCCTCGTCTGTTATTCAGGCTGATACGGATGACAAAAGCGCTGTAACACAGTGCTGTCGATAGCATAAAAATCCCCTTTCAGTTCAGCCGCCAGCTTCGCCATAAAGTGCACCAGATAATCGGCATTGTGCTGCGCCAGCTCACGGCCTTTCTCTGTCTGCATGGTTTGCGGCAGGGAGAGGAGCTTGGTACGAAAATGGTCAAGGGCAAAGGCTTTGTCATTTAATTCACGCCCCTCGGCAAAAGGATCGTTGCCATCAAATAATGCAACGCCCAGCGCCCCGGAAACGGCAAAGACGCGGGCCAGCCCAATAGCCCCCAGGGCTTCGAGTCGATCCGCATCCTGAACTATTTTGGCCTCAAGCGTTTGCGGCGGGATCCCGGCACTGAAGCTATGCGCTTCGATTGCATGGATCACGCCGTCATAGCACGCCGCCGGAAAGTCCGGAAAATCGGTGGTAAGAATCTCATGGGCTTTGCGGGCCGCCATCCTCGAGGCCTGCTGCCGCTGCGGATGGTTTTTTGGCAAACTCACAATGTCATGAAAATAGCAGGCTGCCAGAATAACCCGCTCATCGGCGATTTGCCCGTCCAGCAAATGGCGGGCAGTTTGCCATACCCGGCGAAAGTGTGTCACATCGTGTGCGGCATCAGCCTGCTTGTAGTTTTGATGCAGCCAGGCGTCAAATCGCTGCTGCCATAGTGTCAGTGTCATCATGCATCCGTTAAGAAAAACCCAGGCTTCGCCATTGTTATCGCCAGCCACGCATCCGGCATACGGGGCGATAGCGCCGGGGATCGCGCCTGCAATGCCGGAGATGAAAGCGCGCAGTCATCCCTGGCCCCATTCCACGATAGCCGATGCCCACGTATCGTCAACGACAATTACCGCGCAGGCCAGTTCATGAGTCATAAAAAGGGCAAAAAGAAAAAACAGGCGCAACGACAATCAATCAGAATAAAGTCTGAGCAGAAAAAATATTCTTCTGGCAGTTCTCTTGCTCAAGGTAAATAAAAAGACAGCATTTAAAAACACTATATTTCACCGCCTTCCCGTGTCATTATTCCTCCGTTATTATCATTAAATATTTTTTGCTTTATTTAACCTCCCCCTCTTAACAATCAGTATACCCGGCTATCATGCCGGGATTTTTTATCATTATTAACGACAGTGAATGAATAATTCAAATCTGTTTTCACCACAAATAATATGCACCCAAAAAATACAAACCAAGCTATATATCACGCCCACAAAATAAATCAATAAACCCTACAAATACATTAAGTTAATTAAATAACCCCGGCAAATATAAAGGCCAAACAGAAACATATTGCAATATTTTAAATAACTCACTTACATTTACAGAATAAAATAAAATGAACTTTATAGAATAGTATCGTTATGTAACTTCAGATGAAGTTATTGTCATTCATATAATCAATAACTCAAGGGAATATATTATGAAAAGATTAGCATTGGCGACATTAGTTCCTTTCTTATTAACCACTGGCGCTGTAAGTGCAGCTGAAATATATAACAAGAACAGCAATAAAGTTGATTTCTACGGCAAGATGGTTGGAGAGCGCGTCTGGAGTAATACCGATGACAGCAACAGTGAAAACGAAGACACCTCCTACGCCCGTTTCGGCGTAAAAGGTGAAACTCAAATCAATAGCGCACTGACGGGTTTTGGTCAGTTTGAGTACAACCTGAAAGCCAGCAAGCCGGAAGGCAGCCAGGAGTCGAGCACCCGACTGGCTTTTGCCGGTTTGCGCTTTGATGGCAAAAGTTCATTAGACTATGGTCGTAACTATGGGGTCGCGTATGACGCCCCGTCTTATACGGATATGCTCGTTGAGTGGGGCGGCGACTCTCTGGTGGCCACCGATAACTTTATGAATGGCCGTACCAACGGGGTAGCGACTTACCGTGTCAGTGATTTCTATGGCGAAGTTGATGGTTTTGACTTCGCGGTTCAGTATCAGGGCAAGAACAGTAACCGTGTTGTAGAGAAGCAAAATGGCGACGGATACAGTTTGTCTGCGTCATCTAACTTTGATGGTTTCGGTTTTGCCACCAGCTACGGCAAATCGGATCGTACCCATGAGCAGTCGGCTGACCGTAAAGGCGATAATGCGGAAATCTGGACAATCGCGGCCAAATATGATGCCAACAGTGTTTATGCAGCGGTGATGTATGGCGAGACCCGTAATATGACAGTGGAAAATGACGGTCAGTTTGCCAACAAAACCCAGAACGTCGAAGCCGTTGTACAATACCAGTTCGACTTTGGGCTGCGTCCGTCTTTAGGTTACGTCTTCTCTAAAGGGACCGATCTGAGTCGCCGCGGCAACTTCAATGGCGGCGATGCATCGCGTGTCAATTACGTCGAACTTGGCACCTGGTACTACTTCAACAAAAACATGAACGTCTATGCCGCGTACAAGTTCAACCTGTTGGATGATACCGCTTACGTCAAAGAGACCGGTCTGGATAAAGGCGACCAGTTCGCACTGGGTATCGTTTACCAGTTCTGATACCTGACCACCTGCCTCAAGCCCGCAAAATGCGGGCTTTTTTGTTCCCGCGAATCAGTTCGTTACACAAAAAAACCGGCGTACCTGGCTGGCCGCCTCACACATCCACAATGAACCCGCTCACGAGAACTGCTGTTAATAGTAAAAGACGCTAAAGTGAGAAAAGAGTAGATTAGGTAACGTTTATGAGATGTGTGCACATGACAGGATTTTCCATGATGTGTAACATTCATGCGGTACAAACGAGGGGATTTGTGAAAAGAAATCAGTAACAAACAACTGATGGCATGAAGTGGCGGAGAGAGGGGGATTTGAACCCCCGGTAGAGTTGCCCCTACTCTAGTTTTCGAGACTAGTCCGTTCAGCCGCTCCGGCATCTCTCCGTTTCAATAGTTGCCATCATGCCAGGTTATTTGGCATTTTAACAGCCCCGGTACGGTTAAACAGGTTCAAGTGGCGAGTTTGCGAGCGAAGCGATGATAAAGTGGCCCTGGAAAACGAAAGGATCCTCCCATGAGGGTGAATTCCCTTGGGAAGATGCGCTAAACATTCCTCTGTTAGCGAATCTTACGATAGAGGAACAAGCAAAGCTGGTACAACTGGCTGACCGCTTTTTGCAGCAGAAGCGGCTGGTTGCTTTACAAGGTTTCGAACTGGATGCGCTTAAAAGTGCCCGTATTGCACTTATTTTTTGTCTTCCGGTACTCGAGCTTGGGCTGGAATGGCTGGATGGTTTCCACGAAGTACTTATCTACCCTGCCCCCTTTGTGGTGGATGACGAATGGGAAGATGATATTGGTCTGGTGCACAATCAGCGCATTGTGCAGTCAGGTCAGAGCTGGCAGCAAGGCCCGGTGGTACTGAACTGGCTTGATATTCAGGATTCTTTCGATGCCTCCGGCTTCAATCTGATTGTTCATGAAGTCGCCCACAAACTTGATGCCCGTAACGGCGATCGTTGTAACGGGATCCCGTTCATTGCGCTGCGTGAGGTGGCCGGCTGGGAACACGATTTGCGTGCCGCGATGGAGAATATCCAGGACGAGCTTGATCTGGTGGGCGAAAGCGCCGTCAGTATTGATGCCTATGCGGCCACCGATCCGGCTGAATGCTTTGCCGTCCTGTCCGAGTACTTCTTTAGCGCGCCTGAACTCTTCGCACCGCGTTTCCCGCAGCTATGGCAACGATTCTGCCAGTTCTATGGTCAGGATCCCTTAACCCGTCTACGCGACCAGCCATACTCGTCGAATGAGCACCCCAGACGTGTACACTAAAACGGCAGATTGAGGTTTAATTAACCCATTAAATCAGAGAGTTAAATTTAGTGTTGACACATATGAACGTGGCAAGTAGTATGCGCCCCGTTCACACGATTCCTCTGTAGTTCAGTCGGTAGAACGGCGGACTGTTAATCCGTATGTCACTGGTTCGAGTCCAGTCAGAGGAGCCAATTTAAAGAAGCCAGATGTCTACGGACGTCTGGTTTTTTTGCTTTCTATCAATTGGTTATCCCATTCCCAATGTCTACCCACGTCTGTTAAAAAGTACTCAAAGCTACACCTCATTGTTGTTATATTCGTTGGTACAACGGGTTCGATTTGTTTTGTACCATCATGTGGAGGGCTGAAACATGGCGCTTACTGACGTTAAGATAAAAAAATCAAAGCACTCTGATAAGCCCGTCAAGCTCACTGACGGCTTTGGCATGTACCTGCTTTTGCATCCAAATGGCTCAAAGTACTGGCGTATGCAGTTCCGCTTTGCAGGTAAACAGAAAACCCATGCGTTAGGTGTCTACCCGACCGTTTCCTTAGCGGAAGCCAGAGAACGTCGTGACGCAGCCCGTAAGCTACTGGCTAATGGTACTGACCCTTCTGCTAAAAAGCAGGAAGACAGGCTGGAAAACAGTGGCGCGTTCTCTTTTGAGACCATCGCACGACAGTGGCACAGCACCAATAAAAAGTGGTCAGCAGATTATGGAGCCAAAATTCTCCGCACCTTTGAAACCTATATCTTCCCTGTTATTGGCAATCGCCATGTTGCTGAACTGAAAACCCGCGACCTGCTGGTGCCGATAAAAGCGGTTGAGGATAAGGGGTTTAATGAAGTGGCTATGCGTCTGAAACAACGCACTACCGCTATCATGCGTTACGCTGTTCAGCAGGGCATTGTCGACTACAACCCCGCACAGGAAATGTCAGGGGCCGTTAACACGGGTAAACGTCAACATCGTCCTGCTTTGCCGTTTGAACGCTACCATGAGTTTTTAGGACGTGTTGACAGCTATAAAGGCCGGTTGCTCACCCGACTGGCGGTGAAACTCACCCTGCTGATTTTTATCCGTTCCAGCGAACTTCGGTTTGCCCGCTGGTCAGAAATCGATTTTAAAAAATCGTTATGGACAATACCGGAAGAGCGCGAAGCGGTTAAAGGAGTGAAAAACTCACACCGTGGAGCCAAAATGAAAACCCGGCATTTGGTGCCACTCAGTCAACAGGCCGTTACCATTCTCAGAGAAATACAGCAAATCAGTGGTGACCATGACTTCATTTTCATTGGCGATCACTATGCCGATAAGCCGATGAGTGAAAACACGGTCAACAAGGCGTTACGTACAATGGGCTACGATACTCAGAAGGAAGTCTGCGGTCATGGTTTCCGTACAATGGCGTGTAGCTCCCTGATAGAGTCTGGCTTATGGTCAAAAGACGCCGTTGAACGCCAGATGGGGCATCAGGAACGCAATAATGTTCGTGCTGCCTATATCCATCAGGCTGAACATTTGGACGAGCGCAGGGTTATGCTGCAATGGTGGGCCGATTTTCTCGATGCTAACCGGGAAGGCATGGTCAGGCCGTTTGAGTTTGCGCACAACGGATAATGTCAGAAGACCGAAAATGACGTTATATCGTTTAGCCATTAGATGTATTAGCTCAGACTTGATCTGACGGTACTCAGTGGCAAGACCCAATCAAAACTTACGGTCTTCAATTAGCAGGCCTTACAGATAGCGGATAAGATTTATACCATCAGTTGCGGACACGAACGTTTGTGGCAATATTTTCTAACGAGAAGAATTATGAAGTATCAGGAGACATTGCAGGGCTTATTGTTAGATGACCCTATAAGAATGAAGGCCCTTTGCGCCATTCAATCCTTAAAGCTCAATGATGGCTGGATTGGTGCCGGGTTTGTACGAGATGCGGTATGGGATCACTTACATGGTTATAAGCAAGTACAAATTTCTGGTGATGTGGATGTTGTCTGGTTCGATTCAGAACGTTGTAATCCAGCTCACGATAGCGACTTGGAAGAGCGGCTTTGCCAACGCTTTCCTGAGTTCGACTTTTCTGTGAAGAATCAAGCCAGAATGCATCAACGTAACGGTAATCTTCCTTATCTCTCAACAGAGAATGCGCTGCTGTACTGGCCTGAGACAGCCACGGCAATCGCCGTCAGAATAGGAGAGACGAATTTTCTTGAGATTATTGCGCCCTATGGACTTGATGATCTGTTTGAATTGCGCCTGAGACCGACTCCCCCATTTGAGCGTGAAAAACTTAATATTTTTAGGCAACGTGTCGCCAGAAAAGGATGGATGGAACGTTACCCTAAATTGCAGTTTATCATTCCTGAATAACGTTAGTGATATCAGCTACTGGCAAGTTGACCGCCAGATTAAGTTTAGCTCTATGCCGCAGCATTGTCAGATCAGGTCTGAGCTAATACAGCTAATACAGCTAATATGTATTAGTCGCGACTTGATCTGACACTTGACCTTGAAAGGTTGAGAGTTACCGGTTTTGATATGGGTGTCGAATCCTTATACAAAACGCGAGGTAACTCTCATGCTCCATACTAACAATCCCATCATCAAACACAAAGCCGGCCTGCTCAATCTGGCAGAAGAACTCGGTAACGTTTCAAAAGCCTGTAAAATCATGGGCGTATCGCGAGATACGTTTTATCGCTATCAGGAGCTGGCTGAAGAAGGCGGTATTGACGCGCTGATTAATCAAAACCGCAGAGTCCCCAACCTGAAGAACCGCGCCGATGAAGCCACTGAACACGCGGTTGTTGAGTACGCCGTTGAGTTCCCGGCTCATGGTCAGCACCGGACCAGTAATGAGCTGCGTAAAAAAGGCGTGTTTATCTCCGGCAGCGGCGTGCGCTCCATCTGGCAACGACATGACCTGGAGAACTTCCGTAAACGCCTGAAGGCGCTTGAGGAAAAAGTCGCCAGAGAAGGCATCGTGCTGACCGACGCTCAAATCGCAGCGCTGGAGAAGAAGGCCCTCGATGACGAGGCCAGCGGTGAAATCGAGACGGCACA
>NZ_CBFFRJ010000038.1:0-40786 GCF_965644225.1 Phytobacter sp. V91
TCATACAGCTCAGCTAAGGTAAGGCTAATACAGATAAGGACTCCACTGAACCCCACCGATTAAATCGCACCTTCCATAGTAAATATAGTAACATTGAGAAATTTTTTCATAATGTATATTCCTTATTTGAAGTTTAATATAGGGTTGTTTATTTGTGATAAGTCAAATTGGTTAACCCCTTCTCATTATTTACAACCTGTTATTGTAATCATACCCGATATAATTAAAACCACCGTGCACATAATTTTGTCTGGAAAATGTCATGCGTAGATGGTGATACATACTCGTCATACGCCACGTTGCCAGTGCATTGACTTTATTATTCGCTCTGGCGGGCCATCCAGAGTGGTGCTCAAATCTGCTCCTGGCAGACTCGTCTCTCACTCCGGCCATTAGCCGGTGTAAGCTCCTGGGATTCGCTGCATTATCGCCTTCATGCAACTCGAATTATTTTGGATAGCGATGGTTTTTCACCATTCACAAACGGCAGGCATAAAAAAACC
Source organism: Phytobacter sp. V91 (assembly GCF_965644225.1). NCBI lineage: Bacteria > Pseudomonadati > Pseudomonadota > Gammaproteobacteria > Enterobacterales > Enterobacteriaceae > Phytobacter > Phytobacter sp. V91. The sequence continues at coordinate 504 of NZ_CBFFRJ010000038.1, forward strand.
AACCGCGGAGGTTGGTTTTTTCAGGGAATTTGGTCGGCACGGAGAGATTCGAACTCTCGACCCTCGCCACCCCATGACGATGCGCTACCAGGCTGCGCTACGTGCCGATTCGTGGCGCTAATAGTACCCTTTTCAACGCTGATTGCAAGTGACGGATGACTGACTGATTTATAATTAATCAATCAGTTAGCGATGAATCGTTTTTCATCCGTCAGTACCTGCAACAACAAACTGAGCTGCGGTTTCTGCGAGTCGACCTTGTCACCCTGCAGGTTCCAGGTGCGGTAATTGCCGTTTTGATCCAGCAGCAGCGTCATTTGCGGCGTGGTGATGGCCAGTTCGTTACTGCCGGCAGCCGTGACCCAATTGTGCCGACGCGTGGCATTAAACAGATCCTGACCCTGCGAATACTCGTTCGCCGGCGTGCTGACATGGAGCAGACGTTGCATCAGCGTGGTCATAATGTCTTTATGATCGGTAAGACGGGTAATTCGCTGGGCGGGGGTTCCCGGCCAGTGGATCACTAACGGCACCTGTAAATTATCTCGCGACCAGGCAAAATCACCCTTCGATTTTTCCGCTGGCATGCCATGTCCCGCAGTAATAATCACTACGGTATTGTCCAGCTTTCCGGCATTGCGCAAGGTGTCCAGCAAGCGGCCAATCTGGTTATCGACGTCGCTGACTGCACGGCTGTAACGACGGGCGAAATTCTGTTGATTGCTGTCCAGTGAGCCAGTACCGTTCAGCGCCACCCACGAGAACCAGCGTGTCTCATCCTGCGCATAGCGTTGCAGCCAGTCGATCCACTGATCGGCAGTTTGCGCATCGCTCTGCGCCTGCGGCGCAGGCAGAGAGAAATCAGAAAGCAGTGCCTGACGATACAGGGCGCTGGTAAAACCGTCCGAAGAGAACAGACCAAGCTGGTAGCCCTGCTGGTTAAGCGCGGTAATCAATGCCGCAGGCACGCGGGCAGAGAGCACGCCATCCATATAGCCAGGGGAGATCCCATAGAACAGGCCAAAAAAGCCGCTATCCGGGGTATTACCCGAGCTCATATGCTGGGTAAAGGCGACGTTCTGCTCCGCAAAGCTGGCAAGCTGGGGCATCTGTTTTTCGTAACGGGAGTAGTTCAACCCATCAACGGTAATCAGCAGGACATTTTGCCCTGGTCCCATATCCAGATAGCGCAGGTCGCTTAACGGATATTGCACCGACACCGCTTCCGGATTGCCTTGTTCCACCAGACGACGCTGATAATCCTGGGCATCCAGCAGGCCGTGTTTCTCAAGAAAACGCCTTGCCGTCATGGGGTAGGAGAGCGGGAGATTGGCGCGCTGCATCGTGACAGGACGGTAAAAATTCGCATCCGCCCAGATATAAATCACATGGGTTGCCACAAAAGAGACGAAAAAGAATGCTGCCACCGGCTTCGCGTAGTGGCGGCGGCGGGTCAGACTACGTAGTTTTTGCCAGCTCCAGGTGGCAAACAGCATCTCAATAAGCAGGATCACCGGCACGCTGATAAACATCAGTTGCCAGTCGCGCGCCATTTCGTTCTGGTCAGGGTTAATCACCAGTTCCCAGACGAGAGGATTGAGATGAAGATGAAAACGGGTAAAGACTTCGCTGTCTATCAGCAGCAACGTCATGCCTGCGGTCGCCAGAATGGCCGAGAGCACGCGCATCAGGCGCTGCGACATAACGATAAAGGTCAGGGGGAATAAAATCAGCAGATAGGTCGCGAACACCAGAAAGCTGAAATGCCCGACAACGCTCAGGTAAGAATAAATTCGTCCGGTGAGGGTCGTCGGCCAGTCGGCGACGAACAAATAGCGGCTACCGATCGCGATAGACAACAAAATGTTGAATAAGGCAAACCAATGCCCCCAGCTAACCATCTGGGAGACTTTTTCACGGTAGGGCTGACGATGTGTCACCATAAATGTCGCTGTTTACCTTAGTGCGCTTTATCGTCATTGACGGACGATTGCAGAGCCTGGGAGAAGGACTTTGCGATAGCCTGGCGTTGAGCAGGGGCAACACTGGTATTGATCAAGTTCGTCACCATATTTCCCAAAACCATCAGGGAAAGGTCGGTCGGCGTCTTGTGTTTCTCCAGTACGTTGGCCAGCTCAGTCAGCAGTTGTTCAACGTGTTCATCACTATAGCGGGAAATTTGTGGCATAAATCGAAATCTGTTTATTCATAAAGTGCAACATATTACCGTAGCAAGAGGTTTTTTTCTGCTTTTTTATCTGCTGTTGCACAGTTGCCTGGGGGATGGTTGAATACCGCCCGATCATAAAGGAGAGTTTATCATGAGTCTGGACATCAACCAGATTGCCCTGCATCAGCTTATCAAGCGCGATGAGCAGAATCTTGAGCTGGTGCTGCGCGATTCTTTGCTGGAACCGACGGCCCCCGTAGAGGAGATGGTCGCCGAGTTACACCGGGTTTACAGTGCCAAAAATAAAGCCTATGGCATGTTTAATGACGAGAGCGAACTGGCGCAGGCTCTGCGGCAGCAACGCCAGGGCGAAGACGATTTTCTCGCTTTCAGCCGTGCGGCCACCGGGCGTTTACGCGATGAACTGATAAAGTACCCTTTTGCGGATGGCGGTATCGTCCTGTTCTGCCATTATCGCTACCTGGCGGTGGAATACCTGCTGGTGACGGTGCTGAATAACCTCAGCAGCATGCGCGTCAACGAACAGCTGGACATCAGTGCGACGCATTATCTGGATATCAATCACGCGGATATTGTGGCGCGTATTGACTTAACCGAGTGGGAAACCAACCCGGAATCGACCCGTTATCTGACGTTCCTGAAAGGGCGGGTAGGGCGCAAAGTGTCCGATTTCTTTATGGACTTTTTGGGAGCCAGCGAAGGGCTGAACGCCAAAGCGCAAAACCGCGGTCTGTTGCAGGCAGTGGATGATTTTACCGCCGAAGCGCAGCTCGACAAATCTGAACGCCAGGAAGTGCGTAAGCAGGTCTACACCTACTGCAATGAGCAGTTGCAGGCGGGTGAAGAGATTGAGCTTGAGTCTCTCTCCAAAGAGCTGGCGGGGGTGAGCGAAGTCAGCTTCCAGGACTTTACCGCCGACAAAGGCTATGAGCTGGAAGAGAGCTTCCCGGCGGATCGCAGCACGCTGCGTCAGTTAACGAAGTATGCGGGCAGCGGCGGTGGGTTAACCATTAACTTTGATGCCATGCTGCTGGGTGAACGTATTTTCTGGGATCCGGCGACCGATACCCTGACCATTAAAGGCACGCCGCCAAATCTGCGCGATCAGCTGCAGCGCAGAACGGGCAGCAACTGAGCCCATGTTTTTGAGTAAAGGACATGCCGATGCGTAAAGGATTACGCCACAAACCCCCTGTCGATTTTCAACTTCTGCGGCAGGTGGCTGGCAAGCACGTTTTGTTGTTTGTGCTGATGTCTGGTTTCGGTCTGTTTTCTCTCGCGGTCTCGGGGCTGATTTTATGGCGTGGGTTTGTTGACGCTCGGGCATCACTCTGGATTTTCGGCGGCCTGTTTTTCTGCCTCGGACTGTTTCTGATCGGTTTTGCATGCATTTCCTGCCTGAGCAGCGTTCGTTATTACTACGAAAAAGGGCTGCTCAAACGGCACGGGTTGAACCTGAACGCAACGCTGGTCAGTAAATCACGCGTGGCAACCGACATCACGCTGGATATCAACAGGAATGCGCGCCACGAGCACATTGATGAACTGGAGCTTAGCGTCGGGTTCGAGTTTCAGTTTGCAGGGCAAAGCTGGCAGTGTGCCGATCTGATTACCAGCGAAAAACTGTTTGACGCGCTGCGCGAAGGGCAGACTATTCCGGTACGCATTCTACCCTGGATCCCTGAGCGTGCTGCTGTTCGCCAGCGGGCGTTACTGAATCAGCTGAAGCGAGAGAATGAGCGGGCGGAAGATGATAATCTGCGAATCGCGAAGCCGCTGATTGAAAACGATGAGATATAAAAAAACCCCGCAGCGCGGGGTTTTTTTTCGACGAGGTCGGCGATTAAGCGCGAACGAAGTCGATGTGAGTCAGTTTTGGCTTGAACGGGTGACGCTGAACAGCCTGAACTTTCACTTTTACTTCTTTGCCGTCAACGGCAAGGGTCAGAACTTCGGTGTAGAAACCTTCTTTAGCCTGCTGGTTCCACACTTTGTCATGATCCAGTTCAACAGCGAACGGAGCTTCTTCACCACCGTAAACGATAGCCGGGAATTTGTTCGCTGCGCGCAGGCGGCGGCTCGCACCCTTACCCTGCTCTGTACGTACTTCTGCGTTGATAGTAAACATTTAAAACTCTCTTTAATGATTCCTGTTGCAGGCGACCCAGCAACAGGCAGATTTTCTGCTTTGCGGATGCAAAAGCGGGCGGGATTATACCCACATTGCCCCTCTCTTTCAAGCAAAGCGGCACGGCCTAACCGCGTAACTCATTGGCGCGGCGAAAGCGGCCCTCATAATCGAACACTTTTTCCCTTACCTGCCAGAACTGGCCTTTCTTGCGCGCGACCACAAAATCCGGGTGGCGTAACAACGCCTGTTGGGCGAGGATATCGCTGGCAACAATCCAGCGCATTGGAATGCCTGGCGTACGGGTATGGGGGCGGATAAACAGCTGTTCGAAGGCGGTGCGCTGAGCGGGTGTTTGCAGGCGATAGCGTTCGCTCACGTCAGCGCCATCCTCATCGTAATAGGTGATTTTTAACCACTCGCCTTTGTCATCCGCGCCGTGCGCCATGTCCATACCGCTACAGCGCAGCACCAGCGCATCCTTCAGTTTTAATGCGGCTTTGAGCATATCATCGGGATCAACCAGCACCGTATCGCAACTGCGGCAGCGACGGGCGGCAATGTCATTTTCCGCATTACACTGAGGGCAGTTCTTAAAGCGAAAACGATAATCACACTGTTCGCGTGCGCCTTCATCGTCTTCAAACCAGCCCTGACAACGGCGGCCAAAGTGCTCGATCAGTTTGCCATCGCTGGTGGTTTTACCCCAGAACGTATTGGCGAATCCGCAGGCCGGGCAGAAAACCTGCACCGGGACATTGTCGCTTTTGCCTTTGGGGGTGCCAACCTCCGGGGCGAAGAGATCGTGCGGATTGCCGGCGTAGTCCAGAATCAGACAATCTGTTTTTCCCGGCGCAAGACGCAGCCCACGACCGACAATTTGCTGATACAGGCTGACGGATTCGGTCGGGCGCAGAATGGCGATAAGATCAACATGCGGAGCATCAAAGCCGGTGGTAAGTACCGATACGTTCACCAGATAACGAAATTGCTGCGCCTTAAAGGCTTCAATTAAGGCATCACGCTGTGGGCCAGGGGTTTCACCGGTTATCAGCGCGGCATCATCGGTGGGCAGTAAACCTGTCACCTCCCGGGCGTGTTCCACGGTGGCGGCAAAAATCATCACTCCTTTGCGCTCACGAGCAAACTCGACAATCTGACTGATGATATGTGGGGTGATGCGCTGCTGCTTTTTGAGTTCAAGATTAAGATCTGCCTCACTGAACAGTCCATTGCTCTGGGCCTGCAGGCGACTGAAATCATACTGCACGACGGGCATATCCAGCCGCTCAGGCGGCGTCAGATAACCGTGTTTGATCATATAGCGCAGCGGCAGTTCATAGATGCAGTCGCGAAACAGGGCTTGTTCATTGCCGCGCACCATTCCGTGATAGTGGAAGCGGTAGATCCAGCCTTTGCCGAGACGAAAGGGGGTGGCCGTCAGCCCCAGCAGGCGTACGCGAGGGTTTACTTTACGCAAGTGCTGCAATATTTGTTGATACTGGCTGCTGTCGTCGTCGCTGATGCGGTGGCATTCATCGACAATCAGCAGTGAAAACTCCCCCTGAAAATGGTCGGGATTGCGGGCAACGGACTGTACGCTGCCAAAGACCACTTTGCCGTCGCTCTGTTTGCTGTTTAACCCGGCGGCGTAAATGTCCGCATCGAGACCGAGGGCGAGATATTTGGCGTGGTTTTGCGCGACCAGCTCTTTGACATGCGCCAGTACCAGTACGCGGCCACGCGCAACCCTTGCAAGTTCTGCAATCACCAGGCTTTTACCTGCGCCAGTGGGCAGAACTATCACTGCGGGTTCATCGTGATGACGGAAGTGGGCGAGGGTGGCATCTACTGCCTCGCGCTGATAAGGACGTAAGCTAAAAGTCATGGTCTTCGCGGTGTGACAACATTATGTCACAAGTATGCCACGAATCTTTCCCTTGAGCGGAGTATAAAGACCGCTATACTGACAGGCGTATATCACCCGAGTCTTCTTTTGGACGACAGTCCTGCTCCCAGCACCTTACAGGCAAAACAACTTCATGCGACTTGATAAGTTTATCGCTCAGCAACTCGGCGTAAGCCGTGCTATTGCCGGGCGTCAAATCCGCGCCAGCCACATTACGGTTGACGGCGACGTGGTCAAAGATACGGCATTCAAATTGCGCCCGGAACACCAGGTGGCGTACGAAGGTAACGCGCTGGTTCAACAGACCGGCCCACGTTATTTCATGCTTAACAAACCACAGGGCTATGTCTGCTCGACGGACGATCCTGACCATCCAACGGTGCTGTTTTTCCTTGATGAGCCGGTTGCTTACCAGTTACATGCCGCAGGACGCCTGGATATCGACACCACCGGACTGGTGCTGATGACCGACGATGGTCAGTGGTCACACCGCATCACCTCGCCACGTCATCATTGCGAAAAAACCTATCTGGTTGAACTGGAATCGCCGGTTGCGGACGATACCGCAGCGCTGTTTGCCAAAGGCGTTCAGTTGCATAACGAAAAAGATCTTACCCGTCCGGCGCAGCTGGAAGTGATTACCCCAACCCAGGTGCGGCTGACCATCAGTGAAGGTCGCTATCATCAGGTTAAACGTATGTTCGCAGCCGCAGGCAACCGTGTGGTGGGACTGCACCGTGAGCGCATTGGGGCTATTGCGCTGGATGAAGACATGGCGGAAGGGGAATATCGCCCGCTGACGGAAGAAGAGATCGCCAGCGTCGGTTTACCCGCGCATCAATAACAGGAGTTTGCTGTGACCACCAGGCCACACTCATCACTGAGTATCGTTTTTATTCTTGGCCTGCTGGCCATGTTAATGCCCTTGTCGATTGATATGTACCTGCCTGCGCTGCCGGTGATTGCTGAGCAATTTTCTGTTCCGGCGGGTAGTGCGCAAATGACCCTGAGCACCTATATTCTGGGTTTTGCCGTCGGGCAGCTGATTTATGGCCCGATGGCAGACAGCATTGGCCGTAAGCCGGTTATTCTTGGCGGGACTTTGATTTTTGCCGCCGCCGCCGTGGCCTGTGCGCTGGCGCAAAGCATCGACCAGCTTATTACCATGCGGTTTTTTCACGGACTTGCCGCCGCCGCCGCAAGCGTGGTGATTAACGCCCTGATGCGTGACATGTATCCGCGGGAGGAGTTTTCCCGCATGATGTCCTTCGTGATGCTGGTGACGACCATCGCGCCGTTGCTGGCGCCGATGATCGGCGGCGCGGTGCTGATCTGGTTTAGCTGGCATGCCATTTTCTGGATCCTGGCGATAGCGGCCCTGCTGGCATCGGCAATGATAGCCTTCTTTATTCGCGAAACACTGGCGCCTGAACGGCGTCAGCCCTTTCATCTGCGAACCACCGTCGGGAACTTTGCCTCATTGTTCCGCCATAAGCGCGTGCTGAGCTATATGCTGGCCAGCGGTTTCAGCTTTGCCGGGATGTTTTCATTTCTCAGCGCCGGGCCATTTGTCTATATCGAAGTGAACCATGTTTCTCCTCAGGACTTTGGCTATTACTTTGCGCTGAACATTGTGTTTTTGTTCCTGCTGACGATTATCAACGGGCGATTTGTGCGCCGCATTGGCGCGCTGAACATGTTCCGTGGCGGGCTGTGGATCCAGTTTATTATGGCGATATGGCTGGTGATAACTGCACTGCTGGGCGTCGGCTTCTGGTCGCTGGTAGTGGGGGTTGCTGCCTTTATTGGCTGTGTTTCGCTGGTTTCATCCAATGCAATGGCGGTGATTCTTGATGAGTTTCCGCATATGGCCGGGACCGCCTCGTCACTGGCCGGAACCTTCCGTTTTGGCATTGGGGCGATTGTTGGGGCGCTCCTGTCACTCTCGACCTTTAATTCCGCCTGGCCGATGATCTGGTCAATTACGTTCTGCGCCACCAGCTCCATTCTTTTTTGCATCTATGCCAGCCGCGGCAAAAAATCTGCCTGATTTTTAATCACTTCTGTCAAAAAAAGGGAGCAAAAGTGCTCCCTTTTTTGATACACATCAACCAAAATCAATATACATTCGTGCACGTTTGTTTCTTTTATGTAAAATCAAATAATGTAAAAAGTCACATCATTGTAGTGAAAAAGGTTGAGTTAGATCTCAGAAACAGGTACATATAGCCGAAAAAGAGGCTGGGGTTCATCCATAAAAGCCTAAGAAATGAACCGCTAACCCGCTCAGCATAACGCTTTTCACCTTTTCAGTGTGAGTGACAAGACGACTTGTCAATAATGTGTTAATCTGAATGTAAAATATTTGTGAAGTAAGTTTAACTTCCGGGAAATGAACGTGAATACATTACAGCTCTCCATCATCCACCGTCTCCCCCAGTGCTATCGCTGGCTTGACGGTTTTGCAGGTGCCAAAGTTGAACCGATTCCGCAAACCGATGACGATGCAGAAGGCAGTCTTGTGGCGCTCAAGTTACTCAGTCCGGATGGCGATAGCGCCTGGCCGGTGATGCACAAACTCAGCCAGGCATTAAGTGATATCGAAGTGGATTGCTCAGTGGTGGAGTGTGAAGGCGAACCCTGCCTGTTTGTGAATTGCCAAGATGAGTTAGCGGCGACCTGTCGTCTGAAAAACTTTGGTGTGGCAATCGCCGAGCCTTTTACCCGTCAAAATCCTTTCTGAGCGTCAGCGTAAGGCTAAAAGCTGACGCGTATAGTCCTGCTGCGGGTCGCTAAATACGCGGTCGCACTCTCCCTGTTCCACCACTTCTCCCTGCCTTAGCACGATGACCTGGTGACACAACGCATGTACCACCTGCAAATCGTGGCTGATAAAAATGTAGGCCAGTCGGTGCGTTTGCTGAAGTGACTTCAGCAAGGTCAAAATTTGTGACTGGACGGTACGATCCAGAGATGAGGTGGGTTCATCCAGGATGATCAGGGCTGGTTTCAGGATCAACGCCCGTGCAATGGCAATACGCTGACGCTGCCCACCGGAGAATTCGCCGGGAAAGCGTCTGCGTGCCTCAGGATCGAGGCCAACTTCATTCATAACCTGAATAACTTCCTCTTCCCGTTCCTTCGCTGTTTTCGTCGGCTGATGCACCCGCAATCCTTCCTCAATGATCTGCTGGATGTTCAGACGCGGGTTAAGTGAGGAGTTGGGATCCTGAAAGACAACCTGGATACGGTGGCGGACTGGCAGCATCTGGCGGCGATTCCATTGATCCAGAGGTTTTCCGTCGAAACGAATTGTTCCTTGCGAGGCAACCAGACGCAAAAGCGCCAGCCCGGTGGTACTTTTCCCGGAGCCGGACTCCCCCACCAGCCCGAGGGTTTCACCTGGATGCAGATCAAAACTGACCCCTTTAACCACCTCATTATGCGCGACTACGCGCCTGAGAATGCCTTTGCGGATTGGGAAGCTGACGGCAAGATTTTCCACCGTCAGCAGAGGTGCAGTTCCCGGCACCCGCGCCACCGGCCGACCTGTTGGTTCGCTATTGATAAGACGTTGTGTATAGGGGTGTGTCGGCGCGCTAAAGAGCGCATCAGCACTGTTTTGTTCCACACAGACACCGTTTTGCATAACCGCCACGTTATCCGCCAGTTTGCGCACAATGCTGAGGTTATGGGTAATAAACAGCAGCCCCATATTCAACTCCTGGCGCAGCTCCTGAAGCAGGGTCAGGATTTGCGCCTGCACGGTCACATCCAGCGCGGTAGTGGGCTCATCGGCAATCAGTAATTCCGGGCGCGTCAGCAGCGCCATGGCAATCATCACCCGCTGGCGCTCGCCGCCGGAGAGTTGATGGGGAAAATCCCCCAGCCGCTGGCGCGCATTACGGATACCGACACGGTCCAGACAGGTGAGGATCTCCGCCCGGGCGGCTTCCCGGCGCATGCCCCGGTGCAACGACAGCACTTCGTACAGCTGTTTTTCCACGTTATGCAGCGGATTCAGCGATACCATGGGCTCCTGAAAGATCATGGCGATTTTATTGCCCCGCACCTGACGCAGCGTTTTTTCGCTGGCATGAAGCAGGCTTTCACCCTGGAAGAAAATATCTCCCTGCGGGTAAACCACCGGTGGAGAGGGGAGCAGACGCAGAATTGACAGCGCGCTGACGCTTTTCCCCGATCCCGACTCACCGACTAACGCCAGGGTTTCTCCAGCCTCAATCTGTAAAGAGAGGTTGTTGACGACGGTGCGTAAGTTCTCCTGCTGACGAAAGGCGATGGAGAGGGAATCGATGCGTAACAGTGGGGTTGTCATCTCAGACCGCCTTATTGGGATCAAAGGCGTCGCGCACGGCTTCACCAATAAAAATCAGCAACGACAGCAATATCGCCACTGACAAAAATGCCGCAATACCCAGCCAGGGGGCCTGGAGATTGTTTTTCCCCTGCAATAACAGTTCACCAAGGGAAGGGGAACCCAGAGGCAAACCAAAGCCCAGGAAATCCAGAGAGGTGAGTGTTGAAATTGAACTGCACAGGATAAAAGGCAGGAAGGTGAGCGTTGCCACCATCGCATTAGGCAGCATATGGCGCAGGATAATATGGCGATCGCTTACCCCCAGCGCCTGCGCCGCACGGATATAATCAAAGTTACGGGTGCGCAAAAACTCCGCGCGTACCACGCCCACCAGCGTCATCCAGCCAAACAGCACGGTAATCGCCAGCAGCCACCAGAAACCAGGCTGAACCACGCTTGAGAGCAGGATAATCAGGAACAGAGTTGGCATCCCTGACCACACTTCGATAAAGCGCTGTCCCCACAGATCTATCCTACCGCCGTAGTAGCCCTGAACAGCGCCTGCCAGCACGCCAATAACGCATGAGCACAGGGTCAGCATCAGACCAAACAGTAGCGAGATGCGCGTACCATAAAGAATACGCGCCAGCACATCGCCACCGTTGGCATCAGTGCCAAGCCAGTTCTGTGCTGACGGCGGAGAAGGGAAGGGCAGGTCCGTGGCATAGTTAATGCTACTGGCGCCAAAGCGGATGGGAGCCTGAATCATCCAGCCATGTTGCTTAATCTGCTGCTGTAGCCACGGATCCTGATAATCCGCCGAGGTGGCAAAAGGGCCGCCGAACTCACTTTCGCTGTAGTTCGCCACAATGGGGACGTACCAGCTTCCCTGATAGCGCACCAGCAGCGGCTTATCGTTGGCAATAAGTTCAGCCCCGAGGCTGAACACAAATAACAGCATAAAGATCCACAGCGACCAGTAGCCCCGGCGGTTGTGACGAAAGCGCGCCCAGCGGGCCTGATTGACGTAGCTTAACTGAAACATCAGCGTCCCTCGAAATCGATGCGCGGATCGACCAGCGTATAGCTGATATCGCTAAGAATGTTCAGCAGCAGGCCAATCAGGGTGAAAATATAGAGCGTGCCGAACATCACCGGATAATCCCTTGAGACGGTCGCTTCATAGCCGAGCAGCCCAAGCCCGTTCAGAGAGAAAATGACCTCAATCAGCAGAGAGCCGGTGAAAAACATGCTAATAAAGGTGGCAGGAAAACCGGCAATCACCAGCAGCATGGCGTTGCGAAACACATGCTTGCGCATAATGTGATTCTCGCTGACCCCTTTTGCTCTGGCGGTGACCACATACTGTTTGCGGATCTCATCCATAAACGAGTTTTTGGTCAGCATGGTGAGTGCGGCGAAACCGCCAATCACCGTTGCCAGCACCGGCAGAGTAATATGCCATAGATAATCAGTGACTTTGCCATACCACGGCAGGGTATCAAAGTTAGCCGAGACCAGACCCCGGAGCGGGAAGAGATCGTAATAGCTGCCGCCGGCAAAAAAGACGATTAATAAAATGGCGAACAGAAACGCCGGGATCGCATAGCCAATAATAATGAACGCGCTGCTCCAGATATCAAACCGACTGCCGTTATACACCGCTTTACGGATGCCAAGTGGAATGGAGACAAGGTAGATAATCAGTGTCCCCCACAGACCGAGCGTAATGGAAACCGGCATACTCTCTTTAATGAGTTGCAGGACAGACGCACTGCGAAACAGGCTATCGCCAAAATCAAAACGCAGGTAGTTCCACAGCATGGTGAAATAGCGCTCGTGGAGAGGCTTATCGAAGCCGTAACGTTTAGTAATTTCGGCAATCACTTCCGGGTCCAGACCACGACCGCCGCGATAACGGCTGTCATTACTGACGGCATTGCCCACGCCCGTCCGGGCATGGGTGGCGCGTGTACCGTCGAGGGTGGCTCCGGGCAGCCCGGCCTGGTTACCAAATTCAATCGCCGCAATCGCCTGATCAACAGGGCCGCCGGGGGCGATTTGCACAATAAAAAAGTTAATGGTGATAATCGCCCATAGGGTGGGGACTATCAGTAATAAGCGGCGGATCAAATAGGCGCCCATTCCTTCTCCTTAACGTCTGGCGGCGGGCAGTTTGGCCGCTTTGTTTACGTCATACCACCAGGTATCAAACCCGAGGGAATAGACAGGGCGAACACCGGGCATGGAAAATTTATCCCAGTAAGCAATCTGGTCAGCGGCCATATACCACATAGGCAGCATGTAGTAGTTCCAGGTCAGTACCCGGTCCAGCGCGCGGCCTAATGGTAATAGCTTCTCTTTATCGCCCTGCGCCGCGATGATTTGCGCGAGCAGCGTATCTATGACCGGGCTTTTCACTCCCGGCGCATTGTAACTGGAGTCGATATACTGCGAGCCCCAGATTACCTGGAGGTCGGAGCTGGGCCACGGCATGGCTCTTGAGACGCGCGGCATCATGTCGTAATCGCGGCTACGCAGGCGATTGGTGATTTGTGAGTTGTCGACCTGGCGGATCTCCATGGTGATGCCCAGCCGCGCCAGATTATGCTGAAACGGCAGCACCCACTGATTATTGCCCCCGGAAGGCAGCAACATTTCGAAGACGAAAGGTTTGCCGGTTTGCGCGTTGACCCGTTGCTTGTCTTTCATTATCCAGCCCGCCTGGGTCAGTAATTCACCGGCTTTCAGCAGATTTTCCCGGTCATAGCCGTCGCCTGTTGAAACGGCAGGGGTATAAATCGAGGTGAAGACCTCTGGCGGAATATCGGCTTTCATCGGGGCAAGCAATGTCAGTTCAGCCGCATCCGGGTAATTGCGGGCGGCATACTCGGTGTTCTGGAAATAACTGTTGGTACGGCTGTAGGCATTGTAAAACAGCGCTTTGTTCATCCATTCAAAATCAAACGCCAGCGATATCGCTTCACGGACCCGCCGGTCGCTGAACACTGGTCGCTGGATATTAAAGGCTATCCAGCGCGTATCCTGGGCGGAGCTGTTCTTCTGCTCGTCTTTGACGATATAGCCGCTGGAAAAATTACTGCCGATATAGCGGGTGGCCCAGTTTTTGGCGCTGCTTTCAGCGCGCATATCATAGGCACCCGCTTTGAAGGCTTCAAAGGCGACGTTATCGTCAAGGTAGTAGTCGTAGCGAATGGTATCGAAATTCCAGCGACCCCGGTTAACGGGCAGGTTAGCGCCCCAGTAATCGGTCACCCGCGAATAAGTGACGTACTGCCCCATTCGCCAGGCGCTGATGCGATAGGGGCCACTGGCCAGCGGGGGTTTGCCAAGCGGGTCGCTCAGTTTATGATCCTTCCAGAATTTCTCTGGCATCACCGGCAGCGTTAACAGACTCAGCATATTCTCTTTACCCGGTTCGCCAAGTTCGATACGCACCGTCAAAGGCGCGATGGCTTTTACCGTCGTGCCTTTATAAATCAGACGGAACTGGGGAACCCCTTCGGTCATAAATTTCTGGAAGGTGAAGGCAAAGTCACTGGCGCGAATGGGGGATCCGTCATGGAAGGTGGCGCGAGGATTGAGCGTCACTTCTATCCACGAGAAGTCATCGGCGTAGCGGGCTGTTTCCGCAATCAGCGGGTAATAACTGCCGGGTTCGTCATCAGACGTGGTGAACAGGGCATCATAAAGCGATTCCGTACGTACCGCGGCGTTGCCACGCAGAGCGAAACGGTTGAAATTATCGAAGGTACCAATACTTGAAAGCGTGACGCTGCCGCCTTTTGGGGCCGCCGGATTAACATAATCGAAATGGGTAAAGTTAACGGCATATTTGGGTTCGCCAATAACGGCAAAGGTATCGCGCTCTTTAATGACCTGTGCCTGGGCTGCCAGGCCGATAAACAATAAAAGTGAAACAACTACGCGCAAAAACATCATGAAGTGAGTTCCTTTACCAGCTGCGCGCCGGGCGCGACATCGTCTTCTTATTGAATAATAAGGGAGCTCGGGCCTGTTGTGAAATATTAACGGTCTTAAAGTTGCGAGGAAAATGGCGCAGGCTGCCATGCAACAAACTGTTCCAGGGTCATCGGGCGGCTGAAGTAATAGCCCTGCAGAAAATGGACGTCATGCTCGCGTAGCCAACGTGCCTGCTCGGGCGTTTCAACACCTTCGGCAACGGTCGCCATATTCAATCTTTTAGCCAGCGTCAGAACGGCATCAAGCACCGGAGAGGTGACGGTTTCCATACCGATGGCATTGACAAAACCGCGATCGATTTTTAAATAATCCAGCGTGAAACGTTCGAGATAAATTAATGCGCTATGGCCGGTACCGAAATCATCAATCGCCACTTCATAACCTTCACTGCGCAGCCACTGGAATAACCTGGCTGCTTCCTTTTCCCGCAGCATATCCCGTTCAGTTATTTCAAACACCAGACTAAAATAGTCTGCGGGCAGAGAGTGCGAAAAGGCGCGAATATCATCGGCAAAGGTTGTTGAGTGCAGATGACCTGGCGCGATATTGACCCCCAGTTTTGCTCCCTCGGGCAACAGCGTTTGCAGTATCTGCGCATCCCGGGCAATCAGCTTAAACAGATGTAAGGTCAGCGGCACAATGACTTTTTGGGCTTCGGCAAACTGGATAAAGGCATCCGGCGGAATTTCACCCGAGGTGGGGTGCTTCCAGCGCATTAAGACTTCCACTCCCCGCACCTTTAATTCGGCGGAATCGACAACGGGCTGATAAACCACATAAAATTGATCGCGCTTGATAGCGGTGAGAATTTCTTTGCCTGGCCGCAGATGCACTGACAAAACATAGGCCGCCAGCATTCCAGCCAGTACGCCCGACATGACGCCAAATAACACTGCAAACTGTATATCCTCAGGTCGCCATTTGTCGGCGTAGAGATAAACGGTCAGCGGCAGACCTTTCAGAGCAGCAGTTCGAAAAGGCGTTTTGCCCAACGCCTGCAAATCAATCACCCCGGGTGAAAAGGTGGAGATCGCCTTATTGCCAACACCCAGCGCAATACCATTCACTCCCCGCGATTGTTGCGGCATATAGAGAAGGAAAGGGGTGAGATTGATATTCAGTGAGGCGAAGACACCGCGGTTACCCAGTAGTGAACTGCGAAACCATATTACCACCGAAGATTTTTCCGGCATCATCGGCGTGCCGGAAAGGATCGCCATATCGGTGTTTTTATGCAGATCAATATCCGGTATCAGCTTGTGCATAGGCACATTCATCACGCCGGTTGCGGATGAACAGACGGCATTTTCATCTCTGACCAGTAAAAAGGCTCTTACGTTTAGAGTAAAGGCGGCGCGGGAGGTGAGGGTGCTGGCAACATCACTGCATTCGCTGAGCGTAAGCGGCTGGAGTGACTCCGCGGTCGTTTTGATATCGGTCAGGTAATCACTTAACCAGTCGCGGATGCCGCCGACCATGGCATCCATTTTCTGTTCGTGTTTATTTTGCAGGATCAGGTACTGCACTCCCCCGACAATGATAGCCGCAAATAATCCCGCCAGAATACTCAGCAGGATGATTTTTCGGGTGGCAGAAGCGTCGCGGGTAAACATCACTGGGATCCATTTCGATGTTCAATGGCCTTAAGCCAGGCTATTGATCTGATTGAATTCCTGGAATATAGCCTGGAAAGCGTCAGTGAGACATACATTTTTGCGCTAAATTTAGGCAATAAAAAAACACCGACTAAGCGGTGTTTTTTTATTATCTCTGCGTCAGCCAAGGGAATAACCGACGAAGACAGAACGTTAGCTGCGTTTCAGAACACGTCGCGCTTCATTATAGCGCTTCTTCCAGTACGGTTCGTCCATGCTGGAAATCACTACGCCACTGCTGGTGGAAGCATGCACAAATTGGTTGTTACCCAAATAGATGCCCACGTGGCGACCGGTCGAACCGGCTCTGAACAACACTAAGTCACCGGTACGCAGGCTGGTGCGGGATACGGAACTCCCCATTTCCTGCTGTTCATAAGTAGAACGCGGTAACTCTAAACCAAACTGTTCGCGGAAAGTACGCTGCACAAAACCGGAACAATCGATACCTTTTTTGGTGTCGCCACCAAGACGATAACGAACGCCTTTCCAGCTTGCATATTGATCCATAATCCGTGATTTCACATCCAGATTACGTACCATGCTTTCAAATTCATCCTGAGAGGCTTGCAGTGAAGAAGGATCTTCACCCACAGCATGCGTCTCAGGATGCATATTTTTCGCGGTGTTCGAGGAACACGCCGATAACAATACTGCCACTGCAATTGCGGGAATTGTCCGCAAAATATATCTCAAAATCGGCTGAGATTTGACCATGTTAATTGTTTTCCCTTGAAGTCCTTAACGATAAATATCGTTATAAAAAATGCCAACGCAGCGAGATTAATTACCCGTGTTCAGTGAGACAATTCCCAATGGTTAAATCTGTGGAAGAACGCACAAATTTATTTGCCATGAAAATAATTGTCTTTTCCAACGAGGCCAACCGAGATTACCCCATCACTCTTAGCATTGCGAGCGCTTTTCCGCGATTTTTTATAAGAAATAATGATACAAAAAGTGAATTTTCAGGAATGGACAAAAAATCGGCTGAATGGGTTAAAAAACATGCAACCGCCTCATTTTCATCATGAAAATTATGACAGGGAAATGACGGTTGCCGGAAGTTTCGTAAAATTTGACTCAGGGAACGAAAACGAACTCTGATATTTAGCGGACTCTTATGTTAATAAAATGTTTTGTTTTTGTTTATTTTCCCGGCAGGTAACGATCGAACATGGCGATTATTTTGTCGCTCAGCGGGGTCATCAGACACCATGGCAGACCAATCAACGCGACGGAAAGTGAGCCGACGGCAATATCGGTGAACCAATGCGCGCCGATCATCACTCGGGGAAAGGCGAAAACCACAAAAATAATCAGGGCTATGGTAAACGCTTTTTTGCCGAAATAGCGCAGCATGATTGCGGAAAAAATAAGCAACATCATGCCGTGATCGCCAGGGAAGCTGTCCTTCGAGGCGTCTTTAGTGGGAATTGCTAATAATTCACTGACGCGATTAATGCCGGTAAAAAAGAGCGTGGGGCTTTCGCGTTTCACCGGAATAAGCAGTTGCGCCAGTTGGTTTAATACGACCGCCAGCAGCAGCATCGTCAGGCCAATAATAAGGATGCGGCGACGTCCCTGGCTGTCTTCCTGTAACCAGTACCCGAGCATCAGGCATCCCATGGCCACGAGGGAGCAGGCATCAAAGGCACGATTATTGGTTAGCGCCACCAGCCACAGGAAGGCACGGCTCTCTACCAGCCCCTGGTTGAAAAAATGGAAAATCGATGCATCAAGTGGAAACCACGCACCGTGATTAACCGGCAGATACCAGGAAAGGAACAATGCCAGACCGACAACATTAAGGAGCAAAATTTGCGGTATGCGAGTTTTCATTTTTAACCATATCTTCACAAACAGGGGCAAAACAGTAGTACCTTTAATCTAAACGAAGCTTCAACAAACTGGACTGAAGTGCATTCCAGTCGGCATCGACTGAGGAAATAAGCTCAATTCGGCTGTCCGGCGGTGCAACATTTTGTGTTTCAATATGAAAATCCTGACCCTGCCGATTCAGTCGCACTAACCCTTCCGGGATACGCATCACGCCTTTGACACGCTCGACAGGCGCCAGTCGCGCCCATTCCATCAGACCAATGGTGTCAAAGCGGGTATCGGCGTCAAAAATCCATCCGCAGGCCTGATGACCCTGTCCGCTGTTCAGGCTGCGACGCCAGCGTTGATGTTCCGGCAGACTCAGTGCCGCAAGCCCCTTTTTTTCGCCGGAGTGGTGATGGTGTTGAGCGCTGGCGGGGAGTTCCCGCAGATTGCGCCGCGGTGTGTCCAGTAAATCGGGGGAAATACGGCCCTGTATGGCGTCAATGCGCTGGCGTTCACCGCCATACTGCTGCCACCATTGCTCGAAAGCCCGGGCGCTCTCGTCAGTCATGCGATCCTGTTTATTGGCGACAATAATGTCGGCGGCGGCTAACTGGTCGCGGAAGTTTTCATTATGCAGCGCTTTTTCATCGAGAAGCTGGCGAGGATCGAGCAAACACAAGGTCGCACGCAGGTCGATCCACGGCTCATAGACGGGGGTGGTCAGCATATCGAGAATTTGTTTAGGATGGCCAAGGCCCGTGGGTTCAATTAATAACCTATCCGGTTTTCCCTGACGTAACAGCGTGTTGAGGCCAACCTGCATCGGTAAGCCATTAACACAGCACATGCATCCGCCGGGGATCTCTTTGAGTAATGCGCCACTGTCCGCAAGCAATGCGCCGTCGATGCCGACTTCACCAAATTCGTTGACCAGCACCGCCCATTTTTCATGTTCGGGTTTGTTGGCCAGTAAATGCAGAATAGAGGTGGTTTTTCCACTGCCGAGAAAGCCGGTAATCAGGTTGGTCCTGGTCATGTGCACTCCAGAATTACGCACAATAATTTGTCCGTAATCCTGGCGAAAAAGTGTGAAAAAGAGAAGGGCAGGAGTGACGAAAGAGCGCACTCCCGCATTTAAACGCAGAAAATGTTAACCAGGCAGCGCATCTCTGACTGCTTTAAGAACGCCCTTTTGCACCAGGTTGTCCCATGCCGACTGTAAAGTGGCGACAAACCGCGGATCGGCGGGCAGCGTCGTGCCGAAAATCTCGCTTAAGGTCAGCAATGCGGTTACCCGCTCAGCCTCGCTGCTGTTCTGGCAGGTCGCGCGAATTTTTTCCACCAGCGGATCGCGCACATCAATCGTATTGCCCGCTTCGTCAGTGCCGCTGACATAGCGCATCCAGCCAGCGACACCCAGCGCCAGCAATGACCAGTTGCTCTGTCTCTGCAGGTGAATCTGAATGCTATCCAGCATACGCTGAGGAAGTTTTTGACTGCCGTCCATGGCGATTTGCCAGGTACGGTGTTTCAGCGCCGGATTGGCAAAACGCTCAAGCAGGCTGTCAGCATAGGCGCTGAGATCGACATCGGTAATGCTCAGGGTGGGCGCCTGCTCATTTAACATCAGTTGCCGGGCTGCCGCGAGAAGAGTGGCCTCCTGCATGCAGTCTGCAATATGCGCGTACCCGGCCAGATAGCCGAGGTATGCCAGAAAGGAGTGACTGCCGTTAAGCATACGCAGTTTCATCTCCTCCCACGGGCGCACATCCTGTACCATCTGCACACCTGCGGCTTCCCATTGCGGCCGGCCAGCGACAAAACTATCCTCGATAACCCACTGAAAATAGGGCTCACAGCTAATGGCGCAAGGATCAGCGACACCCAGCAGCGCTTCGATTTCTGCCAGTGACTCATCTGTTGCCGCAGGCACAATACGGTCAACCATCGTTGACGGAAAACGCACCTGTTCGTTGATCCACAGTGCCAGCTCCGGCGAGCGGTGCTGGGCCATTCCAAGGACGGCATGTTTTACCACCTGACCGTTATCCGGAATGTTGTCACAGGAGAGCACCGTAAAGGGCGCTAAACCACGTGCACGACGGCGGGAGAGGGCTTCAACAAGGATCCCTGGCGCTGAGTGCGGCTCAGCAGGATTTTGCAGATCGTGGCTGATACGCGGCTGACTGAGGTCCAGCTTGCCCGTTGCCGGATCAATACAATAGCCCTTCTCGGTAATGGTCAGGGAGACAATTGCCACCTGCGGCTCACAAAACTTTTCAATAATTGCCGCCAGCGAATCCAGTTTCGCGTTCAGGCATTCATTAACCACACCAATGACCCTGGCCTCATTTCCCTGCGCGCCTTTTTCCAGCACGGTGTAGAGATGGTCCTGCGCCCGCAATTGCGCCATGAGCTGGTCACCGCTGAACAGACTGATTTCGCAAATGCCCCAGTCGCCGCCCTGTGCGTTGAGGACTCTGTCGGTCAATAGCGCCTGATGGGCGCGATGAAAGGCGCCAAAACCCAGGTGAACGATGCGCGAGCGCAGGGCATGACGATCGTAAATGGGAAGTTTTACCGAATCCGGTAACGTGGCGGAGGCAATGGTCTGCATAACAAGGGCACCTGATTAACGAATAATTAACAATGGCAGTGTAAAGTTATATGATAGCAAATTGAATTGGTGTGCCTTATTTATCCGGTGAATGTGAGCTGGATCAATCATTGTCGGCCCGGGATTTGACCCTTAAGCAGAAGCATGTATGGTAGTCGTCATGTGCTGTTTTGTATTGGTATAACAACTTTTGAGGGCGTAGAGATGGAACAAACCTGGCGTTGGTACGGACCGAACGATCCGGTGTCTTTAGATGATGTGCGTCAGGCGGGCGCAACAGGCGTGGTGACGGCGCTGCATCATATCCCTAATGGTCAGGTCTGGCCGGTTGATGAGATCAAAAAACGCCAGGCGTTGCTGGCTGAAAAAGGGCTGGTCTGGTCGGTCGTGGAAAGTATCCCGGTGCATGAAGAGATCAAAACCCGCAGCGGACAATATGCAACCTGGATCGCGAATTATCAGCAAAGCATACTTAACCTGGCAGCGTGCGGTATTGATACCGTGTGCTACAACTTTATGCCGATCCTCGACTGGACGCGCACCGACCTTGAATATCAGTTACCTGACGGTTCAAAGGCCCTGCGTTTTGACCAGATTGCCTTTGCGGCCTTCGAGCTGTACATCCTCAAGCGCGAAGGGGCGCAGGCCGATTACAGTGAAGAAGAGCAACAGCAGGCGCAGGCCTGTTTTGAAGCCATGAGCGCGGCTGAGATTGAGAAACTGACGCGTAACATTATTGCTGGCCTGCCAGGGGCTGAAGAGGGCTACACGCTGGCGCAGTTCCACGCGCGCCTTGCTGAATATGACGGCATTGATAAAGCCCGGTTGCGGGAAAATATGGCTTACTTCCTGCGGGCAATTGTACCGGTTGCTGAGGCCTGCGGGTTACGTCTTGCGGTACAT
This sequence comes from Phytobacter sp. V91, assembly GCF_965644225.1. NCBI lineage: Bacteria > Pseudomonadati > Pseudomonadota > Gammaproteobacteria > Enterobacterales > Enterobacteriaceae > Phytobacter > Phytobacter sp. V91. Next base: position 22,057 of record NZ_CBFFRJ010000038.1, read on the forward strand.
CCGGACGATCCGCCGCGCCCAATCCTCGGGCTGCCGCGTATTGTTTCCACGATAGAAGATATGCAGTGGCTGAAAGAGGCAGTGGACAGTATCAATAACGGTTTCACCATGTGTACCGGATCATACGGCGTTCGCGCCGATAACGACCTGGTCGAGATGATTGAGACATTCGGGGATCGTATCCACTTTACCCATCTACGCTCAACCTGCCGTGAAGAGAATCCGAAGACCTTCCATGAGGCGGCGCATCTTGGCGGCGACGTTAATATGGTTGCGGTGGTCGATGCTGTCCTCAAAGAGGAGTTGCGGCGCAAAGAAGCGGGCGATCTGCGACCGATCCCGTTCCGCCCCGATCACGGGCATCAAATGCTTGACGACCTGCGTAAGAAAACCAATCCGGGCTATTCAGCGATTGGGCGTCTGAAAGGTATGGCTGAAGTGCGCGGCGTGGAGCTGGCGCTGAAAATGACCAAATATCCGCAGTTGCTGTAGCACCAAACCCCACCCGGCAGCAGGCACGCAGGCTGGGTGGGGGAATGCGGAGTCATCCATGACTCATCCCTGAAAACAGGAAGGTACGCTTGCCTTCCTGTTAATCATTGGGTTATTGAAGCGCGGGTTGCGGCGTTGTTGTTTTGCCCACCCGCGAATCCCGGAGCGTGAAAGCAGAGACGATGGTAAAGAAACCGGCAATCGAGCCCAGAATCAGATAGGTGTCAGCAAAGCCAATGGTATCGTACAGATAACCTGCAACGGGTGAATAAACTGCAGTGGCGATGGAGGCGGCGAATAGCACCAGCAGATATACCGTCGACAGCAGTTTGTTATCAAAATTGGCCGAGATAAACTTAAAGACCGAGACCAGAATCAGTGGTTTTTCGATGGCGTGTAGCATTTTTACCGCTGCAATCCATACCGGCCCTAACTGAATGGCGGAACCTGCAATACGCACTGACATAATTGTCCCGGCAATCACCAGCGCCCATTTTGCGCCGGTACGGTTAACAAACCAGGGCATCAGACACAGGAATAACGTTTCGCCACACACCTGTACTGACGCGAGGATCCCGTACCAGTGGTTGCCCTCCTCCTTGGTCGGGAACTGCATGGAGAAATACTGAGCGAACTGCTGATCGTAGGTGTCGTATATTTGCGTAACAAACAGGGTGAAAATAAGCAGCATCCAGAACTGACCGTTTTTAGCCAGTTCCAGCGCATGGATGGCTTTTAGCGAGCTGGTTTTTTCGATTTCCGCTTCGGTCAGCTCAATTTTCGTCAGCATAAAACAGATTGCGGCAACCACAATCGCGCAGCTTGCCAGCCAGAAAGAAAGGTCAGGGATCGAGTCGATATATTTCCCTACAATCCACGCCGCTGCTGCCCATCCCAGGGATCCCCACATCCGCACGCGACCATATTCAAAGTCGTAACGGCGGGAAATTTTATCGATGTATGAGTCAATAACGCCGCAGCCCGAGTTAAAAATAATACCGAGATAAACGCCGCCCAGGATCGCGCCGAGCCAGAAGTTGTGTACCAGCAGCGGGGCGTAAACATAGATAAAGAACGGGCCGACGGGCAGCAGCAGCGCCACGATTATCCAGATCAGCTGTTTCTTCAGGCCAAACTTATCGGAAATAAAGCCAAAGAATGGCTGCATCAACAGCGCAATGAAGGCGTTGATGGAGTAGAGCAGCCCGGTTTGTGTCGCGCTGATACCCAAATGCTGGGTCGTCCAGATAACAAAGAACGCCATGGTCGATGACCAGGCGAACAGATACAGAAAATCGAAAATGCTGAGCAGAATATAATTACGCTTGCCGGGTAGTAGCATCGCCACATCCTCATCAAATATCAGACCATCCCCTGGCACATCGCAATGATGATGTGCTCACGGAAGTTTTATTGTATGTTTCGCCCCAGGAATGTTATACGTTGACAATTCCTTTATTAATCTGACATCCGAATACCGGTTTCAGGCAATCTGAATAGCAATTAAATGTGACTTGATTCACTTTTTTGTCTGCTTTTTAGCTGATATTAGCGATAAAGATCACTTGATGATTTATGAGAGCGTATTACTTTATTGTCTGATTTTGATCGATTTGCATGTCGGATTATAGCCTTCTGCACAGTATTTGTGTGTTGCCTGCCTGTCTCTGATTTCCCATCTTTCGGGGGTTAAGGTAGGTTTTCGGCTGAGCCCAGCTTTTTGTTAGCAGGTTATTTTCTGATAATGTGACAAAAATTTGTGAACGATCACATTTTCAATGGTTTTTTGTTGAGTATTTTGCATTAAAAACCTTAAAAAACTAAATTGTGAACGAATTACATTTCGTGTCTTTTTGTGACATAAGGGAATTAAAATGGATAAATATCTACCGCTAAATCCACGAGCCCCCTGGATCCTGCATGGTGCAGACTACAGCCCGGAACAGTGGATACAGGTTCCGGGGATACTGGAGCAGGATATCGCCATGATGCAGCAGGCAGGCTGTAACATTATGTCGGTGGGGATATTTAGCTGGTCAGCGCTGGAGCCGAGCGAGGGACACTTCAGCTTCGAATGGATGGATAAGGTGCTGGACAAGCTCTATGAGGGTGGAATTTCGGTTTTCCTGGCGACCCCAGGCGGAGCGAAACCTGCATGGCTGGCCGAACGATATCCGGAAACCTTGCGCGTTAGCGCAGAAAGGGTAAAAGCGCTGCATGGCGGGCGCCACAACCACTGTCTCTCTTCCCCGGTCTACAAAGAAAAAGTCACGCTGATTAATCAGAAGCTGGCGCAGCGTTACGCATATCATCCAGCCGTGCTGGGCTGGCATGTCAATAATGAATACGGCGGCGAATGCCACTGCGATCGCTGTCAGCAGCAGTTTCGCGACTGGTTGCAGGCCCGTTATAAAACGCTGGATGCGATGAATCAGGCCTGGTGGACCAGTTTCTGGAGCCATACTTACAGCGCATGGACGCAGATTGAATCCCCCGCACCACACGGGGAAATGTCAAATCATGGGCTCAATCTGGACTGGCGACGTTTTGTGACTTCGCAGGTTAAAGCATTTTACTTAACCGAAATCGCGCCGCTGAAAGCTGAGCGCCCTGAACTGCCCGCTACGACCAATTTCATGTGGTATTTCAATGATTATGATTACTGGCAGCTAAAAGATGTGGTCGATTTTGTCAGTTGGGACAGCTATCCCATGTGGCATAAGCAGGACGATGAACGCGCGGTCGCCTGTAAGACGGCGATGTATCATGACCTGATGCGTACACTCAAAGGCAAGCCCTTTGTGCTGATGGAATCGACGCCGAGCCAGACCAGCTGGCAGCCTACCAGTAAGCTCAAAAAATCAGGCATGCATATTCTCTCTTCACTCCAGGCTGTCGCCCACGGAGCTGATGCGGTGCAATATTTTCAGTGGCGTAAAAGCCGTGGCGCAGTTGAGAAATTCCACGGTGCGGTCGTCGATCATGTCGGGCACCTTGATACCCGTACCGGGCGTGAAGTCACCAGACTTGGAACAATGCTGGCCGCGCTTGGCGGGGTGGTGGGGACAAAAACGCAGGCGAAAGTGGCGATTATTTTTGACTGGGAGAATCGCTGGGCAGTGAACGATGCGGCTGGCCCACGCAACTGCGGCGTCCATTACGAGCAAACGGTAATCGATCATTATCGCCCATTCTGGGAGCAGGGCATTGCGGTTGATATTATCAATGCCGATTGCGACTTTTCCGCCTATGAGCTGGTCATTGCGCCAATGCTCTATATGGTGCGCGATGGTTTCGCCCAACGGGCCGAAGCTTTTGTGCGTGCCGGTGGTTATTTTGTTACCACCTACTGGTCAGGCATTGTGAATGAGACCGATCTTTGTCACCTCGGTGGTTTTCCCGGACCTTTACGCCCGCTGCTCGGCGTCTGGGCGGAGGAGATCGATTGCCTCAATGACCAGCAAAGTAATGACGTTGAGGCCCTGGCGGATAGTGGCCTTAAAGGACAGTGGCGCGCGCGCGAATTATGTGAAGTTATCCATCCGCAAGGGGCCAAAGTGCTGGCGCGCTATACCCGGGATTTTTATGCCGGCTCTCCGGCGCTGACCGAGAACAGCGTCGGAAAAGGTAAAGCATTTTATGTAGCATCACGTAATGATGATGCCTTCCATCAGGCATTTACCCGTATGCTGACTGAAGAATTAAAACTCTCACGCGCGCTGGAGGCGCAGCTTCCGACCGGCGTGGTTGCCACCCGTCGTACCGACGGTGAATCAGAGTGGGTGTTTGTGCAGAACTATACCGACCAGCAGCAACGGATTACTCTGCCAGCAGGCTGGTTTGATGCGATTTCCGGCAAGGCAGCGGGAGAAAGCCTTGTGATGGCCGCATGGGGATGTGAGGTATTGGTCAGAGCATTATGATTGCAGAAAACAGGCGGGGCAAAGTAAGGATCGGCTAACCGATCCTTACTGTCAGGATGGCGAGTGCTGTTTAGTCAGCACGACCCATATAGCGTTTTTCTTCGATATGAATGCGAATTTTTTCACCGGCAGAAAGATATTCCGGCACCTGTACGACCAGACCGGTGGTCAGGGTCGCCGGTTTGTTGCGCGCGCTGGCTGATGCGCCTTTGATGCCCGGTGCGGTATCAACAATTTCCAGATCGACCGTCTGCGGTAGCTCCAGGGCCAGCAACTGCCCGTCCCAGGTCAGAACCTGCATGTCCGGCATGCCGCCTTCCGGAATAAACAGCAGCTCTTCTTCAATCTGATCTTTGGTGAAGGTATACGGCGTGTAATCTTCTTTATCCATAAACACGTATTCGTTACCGTCGATGTAGGAGAAGTCCACATAACGACGGGTCAGGGTCACGGTATCAACGATATCATCGCCTTTAAAACGCTCTTCCACTTTCAGCCCGCTACGGACGTCGGCAAAACGCATTTTGTACAGCGTCGCTGCGCCGCGGGCGCTCGGTGACTGAATATCAATATCTTTTACAATCAGCAGTTTGCCGTTGTAATTCAGCACCATACCTTTTTTGATTTCGTTCGCTCTTGGCATCGACTAAATCCTGTGAATTTAAAATAGAGAAAATATCGCGACAAATTACTCGTGAGGGCTCTCTCAGGCAAGCGGAATCGCTGCGTTTTGCGTTTGTCAGGTAAAAGATGATAGCTTGTGCGCCAGTCTGCCTGAGAGTTGTTGTTATGGAATGTCGCCCGGATTGCGGGGCTTGCTGTATCGCCCCTTCAATATCAAGTCCTATTCCCGGGATGCCGCACGGCAAGCCTGCTAATACCCGCTGTGTTCAGCTGGCGGATGATTTTAAATGTAAGATTTTCACCTCTCCACTGCGCCCGAAGGTGTGTGCAGGTTTACAGCCCAGCCCTGAGATGTGCTTCAGCCACCGCGATGAAGCCATGACCTTCCTTATTACTCTTGAGGCGGCAACCGCGCCCTGAGAGACATTTTCGCGTATCTTTCCTTTTTCGCTCACTGCCGTTTTACTGCACTATTCCAAAACATAATTTCAGTTTCAGCATAAAGCTGACGGTTGCTGAAGGGCATGGCCAGAAATGGTCAGCTTTGTTCAGCAAAAAATTTCCGTCAGGGGATAAAATGTGCTGTAGATCTTAGTTTTGTCATCAATTATGAGACTTTTCTTGATTGCTGAAGCAATTAGGTCAAGACTTCACGAAACGTTTCAGCGTCATCTTGCTTTCATTGCATCTCAGGATGGCGCATTATTTCCCAGGTTAGCTGAAACGATTCAGTTCAGCAGGAGACACCCACATGTATGAGTTATCCGTTCAGGACATCCATCCGGGCCAGCAGGCCGGGACCAAAGAAGAGGCGATTCGCCAGATCGCGGCCGCGCTGACAGAAGCAGGCAACGTTGCCGGCGGCTATGTTGATGGCATGCTCGCGCGTGAGCAGCAAACATCCACTTTCCTTGGCAATGGCATTGCCATTCCTCACGGCACCACCGACACCCGTGATCAAGTGCTGAAAACCGGCGTGAAGGTGTTCCAGTTCCCGCAGGGGATCCTGTGGGGCGAAGGTCAGGTCGCTTATGTGGCGATCGGTATTGCCGCCAGCTCTGATGAACATCTGGGTCTGTTGCGTCAGCTGACTCATGTCCTGAGTGATGATTCCGTTGCCGCCCAGTTGCAGTCAGCCACCACAGCTGAAGAGCTGCGCGCACTGCTGATGGGCGAAAAACAAAGCGCTTCCCTGAAGCTGGATAATGACACCCTCAGCCTTGACGTTGTGGCAACCGACCTGGTGACCTTGCAGGCGCTCAATGCTGCACGTCTGAAAGAAGCCGGTGCGGTTGATGCGGTGTATGTTGCTCGCGCAATTAACGAACAACCGCTGAACCTGGGTCAGGGCGTGTGGCTGAATGACAGCGCGCAGGGCAACCTGCTGAGCGCTATTGCCGTCAGCCGCGCGGCAACGCCGTTCGACGCTAACGGTGAATCCGTGGCTCTGCTGGTAAGCGTTGCGATGACTGACTCGCAGCCGATCGCGGTACTTAAACGCCTGAGCGATCTGCTGTTGGCGAAAAAAGCTGACCGTCTGCACAACGCCGATGCCGCGACTTTGCTGGCGCTGCTGACCAGCGATGACGCCATTGCCGAAGACCTGCTGACGGCTGAATTTGTGGTGCGTAATGAACACGGCCTGCATGCCCGTCCGGGTACCATGCTGGTCAACACCATTAAGCAGTTCAACAGCGAAGTGACGGTGACCAACCTCGATGGCTCCGGTAAACCGGCAAACGGCCGCAGCCTGATGAAAGTGGTCGCGCTGGGCGTGAAAAAAGGCCATCGCCTGCGCTTCACCGCACAGGGTGAAGATGCTGAACTTGCGCTGAAAGCGATTGGTGATGCCATCGCCGCCGGTCTTGGGGAGGGCGCATAATGAGCAGACGCGTCGCTACAATTACCCTGAACCCGGCCTATGATCTGGTGGGTTACACCCCGGAAATCGAACGCGGTGAAGTGAACCTGGTTCGTACCACCGGCCTGCATGCCGCAGGTAAAGGCATCAACGTTGCCAAAGTGCTGAAAGATCTGGGTATTGATGTCACCGTTGGCGGTTTCCTCGGCAAAGACAACCAGGATGGTTTTCAGCAGCTGTTCAGCGAGCTGGGCATTGCTAACCGCTTCCAGGTTGTGCAGGGCCGTACCCGTATTAACGTCAAGCTGACTGAAAAAGACAGCGAAGTAACCGATTTTAACTTCTCAGGTTTTGAAGTGACTCCGGCTGACTGGGAGCGCTTTGTTGCCGACTCCCTGAGCTGGCTGGGTCAGTTCGACATGGTGTGCGTCAGCGGCAGTCTGCCGTCAGGTGTCAGCCCGGAAGCCTTCACCGACTGGATGACCCGTCTGCGTAGCCAGTGTCCATGCATTATTTTTGACAGCAGCCGTGACGCGCTGGTCGCAGGCCTCAAAGCCGCGCCGTGGCTGGTGAAACCGAACCGCCGTGAACTCGAAATCTGGGCGGGTCGTAAGTTACCGGATTTGCAGGATGTTATCGAAGCGGCGCATGCCCTTCGTGAACAAGGCATTGCCCATGTGGTTATTTCACTGGGCGCGGAAGGGGCGTTGTGGGTTAACGCTTCTGGCGAATGGATCGCCAAACCGCCGTCAATGGAAGTGGTAAGCACCGTTGGCGCAGGGGATTCGATGGTTGGCGGTCTGATCTATGGTCTGTTGATGCGAGAGTCCAGTGAACATACATTGCGCCTGGCAACTGCTGTTGCAGCACTGGCGGTCAGTCAGAGCAATGTTGGCATTACCGATCGTACCCAGTTAGCCGCGATGATGGCGCGTGTTGACTTAAAACCCTTTAACTAACAGCAGGAGAGCATAATGAAAACGCTGCTGATAATTGATTCTGAACTCGGTCAGGCCCGTGCGTACATGGCCAAAAGCCTGTTAAGCTCGGCTGCACAAAAAGCGAATTTGCAGTTTGTCGACAACCCGGATGAAGCGGAACTGGCGATTGTGCTTGGTTCACGTGTGCCTGCTGACAGCGCGCTGGGCGGTAAAAAAGTCTGGTTGGGCGATATCAACCGTGCGGTTGCACACCCGGAGCTGTTTTTGAGCGAAGCAAAGAACCACGCTTCTCTCTACACCGCACCGGCGGCAGCGCCTGCGGTGGCGAACAATGGCCCGAAACGCATTGTTGCGGTGACCGCCTGTCCGACGGGCGTGGCTCACACCTTTATGGCGGCAGAAGCCATTGAAACCGAAGCGAAAAAACGCGGCTGGTGGGTCAAAGTAGAAACCCGAGGTTCCGTGGGCGCTGGCAATGCCATCACCCCGGAAGAAGTGGCTCAGGCCGATCTGGTGATTGTGGCGGCGGATATCGAAGTCGACCTGGCGAAATTCGCCGGTAAACCTATGTACCGTACCACGACCGGTCTGGCGCTGAAGAAAACGGCTCAGGAGCTGGATAAGGCTCAGGCTGAAGCGAAAACCTTCCAGCCGGGCAGCAGTACTCCGGCTGCGGGTAGCGAAGGCAAAAAAGAGAGTGCAGGCGCGTATCGTCACCTGCTGACGGGTGTCTCCTACATGCTGCCGATGGTGGTTGCAGGTGGTCTGTTGATCGCGCTGTCCTTCGCCTTTGGTATCGAAGCGTTCAAAGTGGACGGCACGCTGCCGGCTGCGTTGATGAAAATCGGCGGCGGTTCCGCCTTTGCGCTGATGGTGCCAGTGCTGGCGGGCTTTATTGCTTTCTCCATCGCTGACCGTCCTGGTCTGACGCCGGGCCTTATCGGCGGTATGCTGGCTGTCAGCACCGGTTCCGGCTTTATCGGCGGTATTATCGCCGGTTTCCTGGCAGGCTACCTGGCAAAAGGCATCAGCAAAGGTCTTAAGCTGCCGCCAAGCATGGAAGCGCTGAAACCGATTCTGATCATTCCGCTGGTTTCCAGTCTGATCGTCGGCCTTGCCATGATCTACCTGATTGGTACCCCGGTTGCGAAAATCCTTGCGGGCCTGACTGCCTGGCTGCAAACCATGGGCACTGCGAACGCTGTCCTGTTGGGCGCAATCCTCGGCGGCATGATGTGTACCGATATGGGTGGCCCGGTGAACAAAGCGGCATACGCTTTCGGTGTTGGCCTGCTCAGTACCCAGACTTACGCACCTATGGCGGCCATTATGGCAGCAGGTATGGTGCCACCGCTGGCGATGGGTCTGGCGACCATTGTTGCTCGTAAGAAATTCGACAAAGGTCAGCAGGAAGGGGGGAAAGCGGCGCTGGTTCTGGGTCTGTGCTTTATCTCTGAAGGGGCTATCCCGTTCGCTGCTCGTGACCCGATGCGTGTGCTGCCGTGCTGTATCGCTGGCGGCGCCGTAACCGGTGCAATCTCCATGGCGATTGGCGCTAAACTGATGGCGCCGCACGGTGGCCTGTTCGTGCTGCTGATCCCGGGCGCAATCACCCCGGTTCTTGGTTACCTCTTTGCTATTATTGCAGGTACCCTGCTGGCTGGTCTGGTTTACGCGTTCCTGAAACGTCCGGAAACCGAAGCCGTCGCTAAAGTGGCATAACTCACACTCTGAATGCCAAAGGGCCGGGAAACCGGCCCTTTTTGTTTGTTGCAACACAACCCGGCGTATTTTTTTAGTATCAGCATCATTGCCAGCGGCTTTTCTGGCCGCATGTTTACACCCCTAGCGCTGGTTCCACACCCATTAAATTGAAGGCACTCTCTGCGGACAGCTCCGGATTATTAACGCTGGCGCTGGCGCGAGAAATCGCCGCACAGGCCATGGCAAAATGGGCGCACTCCATAAAATCGCCACCCTGCATAAAGCGATAGATCAGCCCGGCCATCAAGGCATCGTCCGCGCCGACGCGATCGCGCGTCAGATGATCCGCCGAGGTCAGCAAATGCTGCTCGCCATCCTGCCTGCTGCAAAATACAGAGTCGTCATCCAGACAGACAAAAATACGCTGTACACCCTGTTCATGGAGCGACTTCACCGCCGCGAATTTATCGGCTTCCCGGCGAATCATCTGCCCTGACAGGATTTGCAGGGTATCGAGTGAGAGCTTCAGCGTATGAATGCGCGCTAGCCAGGGGCGAATTTTGTCCGCTTTACACCCGGAGACCGTATCCACAAACAGCGGAATATGGCCCGCGATGGTGACTATCCACTCCAGCGCATCTTCCGCCAGATTACAGTCGACCATCATGACACCTGCATGCGACAGCAAATCGCGTGAGCGGGTCAGCCGCTGGGGCGTGAGCTGCTGGAAAATAGGGTTGTCGTTAATCGCCAGAACAGGTTCGTCCTGCGAATTTGTGACTGACAGCGACGTGGCGGTATTTTGCCCACGCAGGATCAGGCAGTTCTGGACGTTCACCCCGACAAGGCGAGTCTGCTCCAGCAGCGTTTCACCATAGAGGTCATCGCCGACGGCTGAAATCAGATGTACATCGCGCCCGAGTAGCGCCAGGTTGTGGGCCACATTTCGGCCCACGCCCCCCGCCGAGCAATGGATTCGCCCGGAGGCGGCAACAGATTGCGGGTCATGGATATCCGCGATGCCGCGGATATCCATAGCGATGGCGCCGAAGACCACGCAATAATCCTGTTCAGTCAGGATGTAGCCTTTGCCTTTAATCAACCCTTTGCGCATCAAATCCATAATGTGGCTGGCAACGCGGGAACGGCTAATGTGTAACATCTCGCCAATTTCGTTTTGCTGAATCAGCGGGTTACAGCGCAGAATATCGAGTATCTGCTTTTCCCTGTCATTCATTCAGGCGGCAGCCTCCTGCTGTTGCTGCGCTTTCAGCCAGGCAATTTCTTCTGCCCAGATATCCGGGTTAATGGTTTCCAGGATCAGCGGGATACCATCGAAACGTGCGTCCTGCATTATCCAGCGAAATGCGTCATGCCCGATATTACCTTCACCGAGGCTGTGGTGGCGGTCAACGCGGCTGGCAAACTGGCTTTTGGCATCGTTAAGGTGCATGCCACGCAGATAGTTAAAGCCAACGATACGGTCAAACTCCGCAAAGACGTCAGCGGTGGCTTGTGCACTGCGCAAATCGTATCCGGCAGCGAAGGCATGGCAGGTATCAATGCACACACCTACGCGGGATTTATCTTCCACGCCATCAATAATCGCCGCCAGATGTTCGAAGCGAAAACCGAGGTTGCTGCCCTGTCCGGCAGTGTTCTCAATCACTGCCGTCACGCCTTTGGTTTGCGCCAGTACAATGTTGAGGGATTCGGCAATCCGCGCCAGGCAATCCTCTTCGCTGATTTGCAGCAGATGGCTGCCGGGGTGGAAGTTCAGCAACGTCAGCCCCAGTTGTTCGCAGCGCTGCATTTCATCCAGAAATGCATCACGGGATTTTTCCAGCGCCTCTGCAACCGGGTGGCCCAGGTTAATCAGATAGCTGTCATGAGGCAGGATCTGGCCCGGCTGGTAATGGTGTTTTTCACAGGCGGCTTTGAAATCATCAATCACCTCAGTGGTGAGCGGGGCAGCCCGCCACTGACGCTGATTTTTTGTGAACAGAGCAAAGGCGCTGGCGCCGATTTCTGCGGCGCGAATTGCGGCATTCGCGAGGCCGCCAGCAGCGCTGACGTGCGCTCCAACGTATTTCATAAAAGACTCCTGTTAGCCCGTCAGAGGGGAAGCAATGCTTTATCATAGCGGGTAAACAGGAAAGTGATGTACGGGTTTATGCTATCAGGTGGTGCGCCAGCAGGTTTATTGCACCGCCGCCCAGAATTAACCAGATAAAGAGTACCAGCGCCATCAGCAGAGGTTTAGATCCTGCCTGTTTTAGCGCGCTGATGTGGGTGGTTAGCCCCAGCGCCGCCATGGCTATGGCGAGTAAAACCGTATCGAGGGTCACCAGCGCGTTAACCAGCGTCTGCGGCAACAGATGAAACGAGTTAAAAAAGGCCACCATAATAAAGATCAGCGCGAACCAGGGGATCGTGATTTTGCTCTTATTCGCCGTACCTGCAGGGGCCAGTGATTTAACCCTCATCGCCAGAATAATCAGGAAGGGCGCCAGCATCATGACGCGCAGCATTTTGGCGATCACCGCGGCATTTTCCGCTTCCGGGCTGACGGCATGACCGGCGGCGACGACCTGGGCGACTTCATGTATGGTCGACCCCATATAGATGCCCCAGGTTTCCGGGCTGAACAGATGACCCATTAATGGATACATAGCCGGGTATAAAAAGATGGCCAGGGTACCGAAAATCACCACGGTGGCGACGGCAACGGCCACTTTGGATGACTCAGCTTTCACCACCGGCTCGGTAGCCAGTATGGCTGCCGCACCGCAAATGCTGCTCCCGGCGCCAATCAGCCAGCTGGTTTCCCGATCCAGTCCAAACACTTTTTGCCCCAGCCAGCCTGCCAGCAGAAAGGTGCTGGTCAGCGTCAGCATATCGATAATGATACCGCTGACGCCGACGTCAGCAATTTGCGAAAACGTCAGACGAAAGCCATAAAGAATAATGCCCAAACGCAGCAGGTGGTGTTTTGCAAAACGGACACCCTCATCGCAGGAACCGCTGATACGTGGATAAAGGGCGTTACCCACCAGGATGCCAAACAAAATCGCCAACGTTAAGGCGCTCAGGCCAACATTTGCCAGTACTGGAATGTTGCCTGCCCACAATGCCGCCCCGGCGGTAAGCGTAGCCAGTGCCAGGCCTGGCAGCAGAAGTCCGGCCTGAATACGCCGTAAATTCAGATGTTGTGTGATATCGCTCATAACCTTCTCCTCTCTCTGGATAAAAAGGTTACGGCGGGATAGCTTAAAGGTAAAATTGATTATATATTTATAATCAATCTTTATAAGTGGTAAGGGAACTTACCTCAGGAAGGCAGGTTATGCATATCACACTCCGGCAGCTTGAAGTTTTTGCCGAGGTTCTGAAAAGCGGCTCAACGACCCAGGCATCGCAGATGCTGGCCCTGTCGCAGTCGGCGGTCAGTGCGGCGCTGACCGATCTTGAAGGCCAGCTTGGCGTGCAGCTTTTCGATCGCGTTGGTAAACGGCTGGTGGTGAACGAGCATGGCCGCTTGCTCTATCCACGTGCGCTGGCGTTACTGGAACAGGCGATTGAAATCGAGCAGTTGTTCCGTGAGGACAATGGCGCTATCCGGGTATATGCCAGCAGCACCATCGGTAATTATATTTTGCCTGAAGTGATTGCCCGCTATCGCCGGGATTTACCGGATCTCCCCCTCGATATGAGCGTGGGTAACAGCCAGGATGTTATCAATGCAGTGGCGGATTTTCGTGTCGATATCGGGCTGATTGAAGGCCCGTGCCATACCGCTGAAATTATTGCTGAACCCTGGCTGGAGGATGAGCTGGTGGTCTTTGCCGCACCGGGTTCGCCGCTGTTACAGGGCGAAGTCACCCTGACCCGACTGGCGGCGGCTCCCTGGATCCTGCGCGAGCGTGGGTCAGGTACCCGTGAAATAGTCGACTATCTGCTGCTCTCGCATTTACCCGAGTTTCATCTTGGCATGGAGCTGGGTAACTCTGAGGCCATTAAACACGCGGTGCGCCATGGGCTGGGCATCAGTTGCTTATCACGGCGGGTGATTGCCGAGCAGCTTGATGTCGGGTCGCTGATTGAGGTCCCCATTCCATTGCCCCGTCTGGTGCGTACCCTCTGGCGTATTCATCACCGGCAAAAGCACCTTTCCAGTGCGTTAAATCGTTTTTTGCGTTACTGCGACATGTAAGTGCACCAAAACGACGCGCTTGCACCAGAATGGCGTGCAGGCGCGAGCCCACCTCGAAGGATTTTCCTCTCTTAACCCACGTATGACAGGCACTACGCAGAATCCCTCGCGTTGGCACATTAGTTGCAGAATATGATTCAAAGAATCTTTTGTTTCATGATGCGATAAGGTGATGACGATGAAAAAGTGGATGATGGCAGCAGCGGGCGCAGCATTAATGTTCTCTTGCGCAGGTCAGGTGATGGCCGATCAATTGCAGGATATTCAGAAACGCGGGGTATTGCGTGTGGCAGTACCGCAGGATTTCCCGCCGTTTGGTTCAGTCGCCACCGACCTGAAACCGCAGGGGTATGACATTGATATGGCCGAGTACCTGGCAAAAGGCCTGAAAGTGAAAGTTGAACTGGTGCCGGTGACCAGCGCCAACCGTGTGCCTTACTTGCAAACGAATAAAGTGGATCTGGTTATTTCCAGCCTCGGTAAAAATGCCGAGCGCGAAAAAGTGATCGATTTTAGCCGCGCCTATGCGCCGTTCTTCCTTGGCGTGTTTGGTCCGAAAGATACCGCGCTGGGTGATGCTGCGGCCCTGAGCGGAAAATCTGTCGGTGTAACCCGTGGCGCCGTTGAAGATATGGTGCTGACGGATCTTGCGCCGAAAGACGCTGAAGTGAAACGTTATGAAGATAACAACACCACTATTTCCGCTTACCTCTCCGGTCAGGTGCAGTATTTAGCCACCGGTAACGTGGTGGTTGCCGCTATCGCCCGCCAGAACCCAAAACAAGCGCCGGTCAACAAATTTATGCTCAAAGATTCACCGTGCTATATCGGTCTGAAGAAAAACGAACCGGCGTTGAAAGCCGAAGTCGACAAGCTGGTTGAGCAGGCGCTTAAAGACGGCACTCTTAACGCGTTCTCGGAAAAATGGATGCAGGCGCCGCTGCCGGCAAACCTGGGCGCATAAGGGTCAGGCATGACAACAACGCTTGATTTTGCCGCGCTCTGGCCGTTCTGGCCGCAGTTGCTGGCCGGACTCTGGACCACGCTGATGTTAACCACGGTGGCGACTATCGGCGGGGTATCGCTGGGAATACTGGGTGCTGCGTTACGTAGCAGCAAACCCACCATTTTCAGCCGCCTTTGGGGTGGGTATGTGGAGCTTATCCGCAATACGCCATTCGTGGTGCAGCTCTTTTTCATCGTCTTTGGTCTGCCGGGGCTGGGCCTGAAGCTGACAGCGGGCCAGGCAGCGCTGATTGCCATGCTGATTAACCTGGGTGCCTACAGTACGGAAATCATCCGTGCGGGCATTCAGGTTGCGCCAAAAGGGCAGTGGGAAGCCGCAAGGGTGCTGGGGCTGACAAAGCTCCAGACCTTTATGCGGGTGATCTTACCGCCCGCTTTGCAGCGGATTTATCCGGCGCTGGTCAGTCAGTGCATCATCGTGATGCTGGGATCGTCAGTGGTGTCGCAGGTTTCCTATGAAGAGCTGACGTTTATGGCGAACCTTATTCAGTCGCGCACTTTTTTGAGTTTTGAAGTCTATCTGGTCACCACATTGATGTATCTGGCGCTCTCTTTACTGATGCGTCAGGTGTTGCTGGCCGTGGGGCGGAAATGGTTGGGGAGCGAGGGCTGATGAGCACATTTACTGACTGGGATATTTTGCGCAACCTGCTGCTGGCAGCTCGCTGGACGCTATTGTTGTCCCTGATTGCTTTCTTCTGCGGCACGCTGGTGACCTTACCTCTGCTGGTGTTGCGGATCAGCCGCTGGAAATGGCCGAAACGTCTGATTAGCGCCTATGCGGCTGTCTTTCAGGGTACGCCGCTGCTGATGCAGCTGTTTCTGGCCTTCTTCGGCATTGCCTTGTTTGGAATTGATGTCAGCCCATGGACAGCGGCGACTCTGGCTCTGACGCTGTTTACCAGCGCATTTTTGCTCGATATCTGGTACGGCAGCATTAAGGCATTGCCGAAAGGGCAATGGGAAGCCTGTCGTTGTCTGGGCTTAAGTTTCGGCCAGACGCTGTTCCGTGTTGTCGCCCCTCAGGCCATCCGGATCGCTATCGCTCCGACGGTCGGGTTTTCCGTGCAGGTGGTGAAGGGCACGGCGCTGGCGTCGATCATTGGTTTTGTCGAGTTGACGAAAGCGGGCACCATGCTCAACAACGTGACCTTTGCTCCGTTTAAAGTCTTTGGCCTGGTTGCGCTGGGCTATTTCCTGATGTGTTACCCGCTGTCGCGCTACAGCCGTTATCTGGAGAAGAAATTCCATGCCGCTCATCACCATTAATGACGTGCAAAAATATTATGGCGACAACCATGTTCTGAAGGGCGTGAGCCTGGATATCGAAATGGGTGAAGTCGTCTCCATTATTGGACGCAGCGGATCCGGTAAAAGTACGTTGCTGCGTTGTATGAACGGGCTGGAAGGTTATCAGGATGGCAGCATTAAGCTCGGCGGTATGACGGTGACCGATCGGGATTCACAGGCGCGTGAAATCAGTCGCTCGGTGGGGATGGTCTTTCAGAGCTTTAATTTGTTCCCGCATATGACGGCGCTGGAAAATGTGATGCTGGCTCCGCGCCGGGTGCTGAAATTACCCGCTGACGAGTGCCGCAAGCTGGCCATTGAGATGCTGGAGAAAGTGGGGCTGGGGGAGCGAATTGACTACTACCCGTCAAATCTCTCCGGCGGTCAGCAACAGCGCGTTGCTATTGCCCGCGCGCTGGCGATGAAGCCGAAAGTGTTGTTATGCGATGAGATAACCTCTGCCCTGGATCCTGAGCTGGTAGGAGAGGTGCTGCGCGTGCTGGAGCAACTCGCCGCCGAAGGGATGACCTTAATCCTGGTGACTCACGAAATGAGCTTTGCCCGTGAAGTGGGTGACCGCGTGGTGTTTATGCATCAGGGAAAAGTATGGGAGCAGGGGGAGAGTAAATCCTTCTTTAACCAGCCGCGTACCCCGGAGTTGCAGCAGTTTATTGCCTCAGTGAGGGGACTGAACTAGTTATTTACCCGCTCCTCCCTCTATCTGAGGGAGGGCCAGGGAGAGGATCAATCCCCCGATGGCGCACTTTTCCCTCTCGCTCGCCAGACAGTTATTCCAGTGCATTTCTTATAATCCATCCGCTATCATGAAGGTGTCTAATATGAGGTCGTTTGTTCCAGATTGAAGCCTTTTCGTTTGCTACAATCTCGCCTCATTTTTTGGATGGATAGCATTTTCTTATGGTTTCGGAAACTAAAACCACACAAGCGCCCACGCTTCGCCGTGAACTCAAGGCGCGTCACCTGACGATGATCGCCATTGGCGGCTCCATCGGTACAGGACTGTTTGTTGCATCAGGGGCAACCATTTCCGCAGCGGGTCCTGGCGGCGCGTTGCTCTCCTATATTCTTATTGGTCTGATGGTCTATTTCCTGATGACAAGCCTCGGCGAACTGGCGGCTTATATGCCGGTTTCCGGCTCCTTTGCCACCTACGGTCAGCAATATGTTGAAGAAGGTTTTGGCTTCGCGCTGGGCTGGAACTACTGGTACAACTGGGCGGTAACTATCGCCGTCGATCTGGTGGCCGCGCAACTGGTGATGACCTGGTGGTTCCCGGACACGCCAGGCTGGATCTGGAGCGCATTGTTCCTGTGCGTTATTTTCCTGCTGAACTACATCTCCGTTAAGGGCTTTGGCGAAGCGGAATACTGGTTCTCGCTGATCAAAGTCGCCACCGTCATTATCTTTATCGCTGTTGGCATTATGATGATCGTCGGTATCTTCAAAGGTGCGCAGCCTGCAGGCTGGAGCAACTGGAGCATTGGCGATGCGCCTTTCTCAGGTGGTCTGTCCGCAATGATTGGCGTGGCGATGATTGTCGGTTTCTCCTTCCAGGGCACAGAGTTGATTGGCATTGCGGCCGGTGAGTCTGAAGATCCTGAGAAGAACATTCCGCGCGCGGTGCGTCAGGTGTTCTGGCGTATTTTGCTGTTCTATGTGTTCGCCATTCTGATTATCAGCCTGATCATCCCGTACACCGATCCGAGCCTGTTGCGTAATGACGTTAAAGATATCAGCGTCAGCCCGTTCACGCTGGTGTTCCAGCATGCGGGTCTGCTGTCTGCGGCGGCGGTGATGAACGCCGTTATTCTGACCGCCGTACTCTCTGCCGGTAACTCAGGGATGTACGCCTCCACCCGTATGCTTTACACCCTGGCATGCGATGGCAAAGCCCCGCGCATCTTTAGCAAGCTGTCGAAAGGCGGTGTGCCGCGTAACGCCTTGTATGCAACGACCGTGATTGCCGGTCTGTGCTTCCTGACCTCGATGTTTGGTAACCAGACCGTATACCTGTGGCTGCTGAATACTTCCGGTATGACCGGCTTTATCGCCTGGCTGGGTATCGCTATTAGTCATTATCGTTTCCGTCGCGGCTATGTGTTGCAGGGGCACGATCTGAATAATCTACCGTACCGTTCAGGCTTCTTCCCGCTGGGGCCGATTTTCGCCTTCGTCCTGTGCCTGATTATCACCCTTGGGCAGAACTATGAGGCCTTCCTGGCCGATACCATTGACTGGGGCGCGGTTGCGGCAACCTATATTGGGATCCCGCTGTTCCTGATTATCTGGTTAGGCTACAAGTTCTCTAAAGGCACCCACTTTGTAAGCTACAAAGATATGGTGTTCCCGGAAAGATTTAAAAAATAAGTTTCTGCCCGGATAATATTACAGGCCCCCGTACCTTCTGGTGCGGGGGCTTTTTTATATTTTCACGTCACGCCATTCCTTTTTTATGCTTATTCTCTGGTTGAATTTTAGGTGTGAAATTAATAGTTGTCAGTGATATGTAATAAATGTCCGGTGAAATTCTGAAAATTAAGTGCGCAGGCTTGTTCTTACTAGGGAAGGTGCGATTTAATCGTCAGTTATGAGAACATAAGGCTTTCTTTGCCATAGATTTTTCACGATGCCCGCA
>NZ_CBFFRJ010000039.1:0-40355 GCF_965644225.1 Phytobacter sp. V91
GATTCGACACCCATATCAAAACCGGTAACTCTCAACCTTTCAAGGTCAAGTGTCAGATCAAGTCGCGACTAATACAGTTAATGGATAAATAGCTTGCCGCCCCAGGCCCACAGACATTTTCTATCCGCACTGTGAGGCCTTTTTCCATCCGCTCAACCAGGGAATCTGATATTGTTTACCTCCCCTGCTTGCCGGAGAGACGGATGATCATCGCTCAAATTTCAGATATTCATGCCGGGCCGGACAATGAAAATCTGTCCCGACTTGACCGCGCATTAGCATGGCTCGACCAGATCCAACCCGATGCGCTGGTCATCAGCGGCGATCTTATTGATGATGACTGGTTTGAGGGCTATCAATCCATTGCCGAAAAGTTAGGCTCCAGGCCATACCCTGGGTACATTCTGCCGGGTAATTCCGATAACCGCGAGCAGATGCGTCTCGTTTTTGGTGACAATAGCTGGTGTAAAAATGCCTTACCCGCGGCCTGCCATTTTGTTGCTGATTTAGGCCAACTACGCCTTATTGGGCTGGATACAACGATAAAAGCAGAATCTGCCGGAGCAGTAGCGCAGCATCTTGAGTGGTTGAACGATAATTTACCGACTGAAGCGTCAACAATGTCTGTTCTGTTTTTACATCATCATGTGATTGAGAGTGGTATTGCGCCAATGGATCACATCATGTGTCGGGACAGCGCTAAACTTGAGGCATTTCTCAATCATCATCCGCAGCGCCCGGCTGCTATTTCGACAGGGCATGTTCATCGCCCGGTAATGGGTATTTTCGCCGGGATCCCCACTTATATCTGTGGGTCGATTTGCCCAGCTAACCCTCTGTGGTTTGGTACTGATCACATCCCCGCCATAAACGACCCGGCCTATTTAATGATTCATCTTGTACGCAAGGGTTCGCTTGTCAGTCACCATATCGCGGTCTGAGTTTATTTGACGTCATCCTTCAGCAAGAAACGCCAGCGTTGAGGCCATTTCCCTTACGGGGAAAGCGATCTTGCGGTCTTTTGGGTCCGCGATTATCTTCGCCTGCTTTATATTGCTCACACCTTAAGCGAACAATCATCATTGCCGAAAATATGCTTGACCGTTTTCATGCAACTCCCTATAGTAGCGCCCCGTTGCCCCCCAGTGGGTCGACAGTAAAAAATGTGGTGAGGTGTCCGAGTGGCTGAAGGAGCACGCCTGGAAAGTGTGTATACGGCAACGTATCGGGGGTTCGAATCCCCCCCTCACCGCCATCATTTTAAGAAGAGCTCGTACGCAAGTACGGGCTTTTTTTTCGCATATAGCATTTACCGGGATTCGACAGCCAGCGTACATCCGCTCCCCTCACCCTTCAGGTAAGAGGAGCATTCGGACGCTCAGCGACCATTGAGCCCGTTATTTTGTTTCTGGCAACACGATATTACTGCCCGCCAGCGTGCCCATATTGTTGTGCATTGCACAGGCGGCATCGACCAGTTGAATTGCCAGAGCAGCGCCGCTGCCCTCTCCCAGACGCATCCCCATATTGAGATACGGCTCCAGTCCGAGATTTTGCAGCGCAATACGCGCTCCTTTCTCTGCCGACAGGTGCGACGGGATCAGGTAGCTTTTCACCTTAGGTTCGATACGACACGCCGCCAGGGCTGAGGCATAGGAGAGAAATCCATCGAGCACCACCGGCAGGCCGCAGGATGCCGCCCCCAGCATCACGCCAGTCATTCCCAGCAGATCAAAGCCCCCGACTTTCGCCAGCACATCCAGCCCGTCCGTTGCGTCCGGCTGATTAACCTCGATCGCACGACGCACCACCTGCGCTTTATGCCCAAGCTGAGATTCCGGCAGGTTCGCGCCAATCCCGACCACCGACTCCGGCTCCTCGCCGGTCAGCACGCTGACAATCGCCGCCGCTGGCGTGGTGTTCGCCATCCCCAACTCCCCCACCCCAAAAAGCTGCACGCCGCTGGCGGCCAGCTCACGGGTATAGCGGATGGTTTCCAGCAGCAACTCCTGCGCCTGCTGCGGACTCATCGCCGGACCTTGCGCAATATTGCCGCTACCGCGCGCGACTTTCATGTTCACCACGCCTGCAATAGGGTCGCTGTCGATCCCAACATCCAGCACATGCACTTTCGCCCCCGCCTGAGCGGCCAGCACGCAGACCCCGGTAGTCCCCTGGGTCATATTGGTCGCCTGAATCGTGGTCACTATCTGGGGTGAAATCGCCACACCTTCATGCCAGACACCGTGATCGGCACACATCACCACAATCGCTTTTTTGCCGGACTGCGGCTTGCCGCCCAGTCCAGGCATACCGGCAAGCTGCACCACCAGTGACTCCAGTCGCCCCAGGCTTCCGGGTGGCTTGAGTAATCCATCAATATGCTGTTGCGCCTGGGCCATCGCGGCCTGATCGAGTGCAGGAATTGCTGCCAGTAACGACGTCAGTGTTTGCATAGGAATTCTCAGTTTTGTTTACGGGCTGCTTACAGCAGCGCCAGAAGGAAGACCAGTTCACCCAGTTCAATGGCGGCGCCCAGTGTGTCGCCGGTTTGCCCACCCAGCGTGCGCCGGAGCATGATGCCAAGCCCGAAGACTGCAAGCGTAGTGATAAGCACCGCCATCAAGCCTTTCATACCCAGCAGCCCAGCGGCGACAACGGCAGCCAGCGCCAGCGTTATCAGCGCCTGGCGGAAAGTGACTTTACCGATAAAGAGATTGCCCAGTCCCTCCTCACGGGCATAGCGGTGACCGTACATCATCACTACCGCACAGCCTCGTCCCGCAGCGCAGGCGGCCGCCAGCGCCACCGGTACCGACAGCCCGCGCAGACCAAGCTCGCTGATAACCAGAATTTTTGCGACCAGCACAAAGACCAGCGCCAGGCCGCCGTGGGTTCCCAGCCGACTGTCGCGCATGATTTCCAGCATCCGCTCACGGGTGCGGGCAGAAAACACCCCGTCGCAGGTATCCGCCAGCCCGTCGAGATGAAAGCCGCCGGTAAGCAGCGCCAGAGCCAGTACGGTAAAAAGCGCTGCCAGCGGCGTGCCGCACCAGGGCTCAAGCACCAGCCAGACCACGCCGCTGAGCGCGCCCAGCACCAGACCCACCAGCGGGAAGTTAACGATGCAGCGCACGTAATCCCGGGTTTCCAGCCCCTGGGTCCAGCGTTCGGGTACGGGGAGTCGGGTAATAAAGGCAAAGGTCGCCCACAACAGTTTGATCATTTAATTTTGACTCCAATCCCCGACACCACCAGCCAGACGTCATCCGCCGCCTGCGCCAGCCGCTGATTCACGCGTCCGGCGATATCGCGAAAATGACGGGCCAGACGATTCTCCGGCACAATGCCCATCCCGACTTCGTTCGTCACCAGCACAATGTGCGCCGGGCAAAGGGCGCAGGCGGCAACTAAGCGTTCGATCTCATCATTTACCTGGGTTTCCAGCGCCGCATAATCCCAGCCATCCGGGTCGCTGTCGCCGCCATAAGCAAACAGCAGATTGGTCACCATGGTGGTAATGCACTCCAGCAAAATGGCTTCATCGGCTGCCTGATCGGTCGTTATGATCTCCGCCAGATCCTGCCAGCGCTCTTCGGTGCGCCAGTGCGCGGGACGACCGTCCCGGTGATGCTGAATACGGGCGGCCATCTCAGCATCAAAAATCTGCGAGGTGGCGATATAAACCACGCCCCTGGCGTTCGCAACGAGGGATTCAGCATGCCGACTTTTCCCGCTGCGCGCCCCGCCGGTGACCAGGGTTAACATGCCTGCTCCTGATGTTGATGCATAATCTGATAGATCCTGTCGATGTCGATATTCTGCCGCATCCCCTGCGCCAGCCGATCGAACTGCTGCGATTTGTAGCGGGCGTAATCGACGGTGATGTCCAGAGGAGGAAGCCCCTTGCGTGCGCGCAGGGCATTAATAAACGTGCGGGTAAAAGCATCGCTGTCGAAAAGGCCATGCAGATAGGTGCCAAACACCAGACCATTTTCACTGACGGCGCCGTCGGCAATAAGCACGCCCTCTTTTTCCAGCCACAACAGCGGGCGACAGCCAGGGTGCAGCGTGGTTTCTCCCATATGGATTTCGTAGCCCTGAAGCTCAAGGTGCGCGCAACCGGCCAACAGTCCGGGCAGTTCGCCCTGAACCGTGGCGCCCACCAGTGTGGTGGTTTTGTTGTGCGCAAAATGGGTCAGGGTATTGAGCAAGCCCAGACCGGGCTGCGTGCCAAGCCCCGACTCCACCTCATCAACGATGGTTTCGCCGAGCATCTGGTAACCACCGCACACCCCCAGCACCGGCACATCGCGGCGGCTGGCCTGCAATATCGCCTGCGCCAGTCCGCTCTCCTGTAGCCAGCGTAAGTCGCCAAGGGTATTTTTACTGCCAGGAAGAATAATCAGACTGGCATCGTGCAACTCATCCGGGGAGCGAACATAGTGCACCCGCACATCCGGCAGGGCAGCGAGGGCATTAAAATCGGTAAAGTTGGAAATATGCGGCAGTTGCACAACGGCAATGTCGACAGCCCGTTCCCCGGTACGCAGATATTTCCCGCGCTGAAGCGCCACACCGTCTTCGTCCTCTAAATCCACATCCAGCCAGGGCATCACCCCCAGCACCGGAACGCCGGTCAGTTCTTCAATCTGCTTAATGCCGGGGGTTAGCAGCGCCACGTCACCACGAAATTTATTAATGATCACGCCCTTTACCCGCCAGCGTTCGTGCTCCTGTAACAGCGCCAGGGTGCCGTAAATGGCGGCAAATACGCCCCCCCTGTCGATGTCGGCCACCAGGATGACCGGGCACTGCGCCATCTCGGCCATACCCATATTGACGATATCCCGGTCACGCAGATTAATTTCCGCCGGGCTGCCAGCGCCTTCCAGGACAATGGCGTCATATTCACCCGCCAGACTCTGGTAAACGCCGATGATCTGTTTGCGCAGGCGCGGCTTGTATTCGTGATAGCTAACGGCGTCCATATCGGTGGCCACTTTGCCCATCAGCACCACCTGGGCTTTGCGGTCACTGGTGGGTTTAAGCAGCACCGGATTCATCCGCACATCCGGTACTATCCCGGCCGCTTCGGCCTGAAAAATCTGTGCCCGCCCCATCTCCTGCCCGTCCGGGGTGATACCGGAGTTCAGCGCCATATTCTGCGATTTAAAGGGGGCGGTTTTATGCCCATCCTGATAAAAGATGCGACACAGGCCAGCGACCAGTACGCTTTTCCCTACGTCTGAAGCCGTTCCCTGAAGCATGACAGCAAGGGTCATGACGCCTCCTTAATATATGTGTTACGCATACGGGCATAGAATTCCGCCTCGCTCTTGCAAAGGGGCATCCCCAGTTCGCTATGCAGTTTAACCAGCCAGGGTTGGGTCAGCCCGGCCTGTTCAATCCGCTCTTTTTGGCTGAAAACCTCTCCCGGACAGCCTCCGGCGAGCAGTTCGCCACGGCGTAAAACATACACCGCATCGCAAACCTCATAAATTAAATCAATATCATGGCTGGAAATCACCACGTGATTTCCCTGGCCCACAATGCACTGAATAATCTCCACCATCTGCGCGCGTCCGGAGGGATCAAGACCCGCAGTGGGCTCATCCAGCAGCAGATATTTCGCCTGCAACACCAGCGCCCCGGCGATGGCGACTCGTTTTTTTTGCCCGTGACTCAGGCACTGGATGGGCTGGTGGCGAAAAGACTGTGCATCGACTAGGGTCAGCGCATCGTCCGTGCGCCGGGCTATCTCTGGCTCCGGTACGCCAATGTTGCGCAGCGCAAAGGCAATATCGCTGTCGATATCGGTGTAGAAAATCTGCTGGTCAGGATCCTGAAAGACCGTCGCCACCTGCTGGCGCAGGGCAAGCAGCCCGCGCTTGCTGTAATCCAGCGGTTTGCCCTGCCACAATACCGCTCCCTGCTGCGGGCGCAAAATGCCGCTCAGATTCATAAACAGCGTTGATTTCCCACAGCCGTTAGCCCCCACCAGCCCGGTGACAGGCTGGCGGGAAAAATCAAGCGTCAACCCTTTCAGGGTCGGTTCATCCTGGTAGCTGAACCACAGCGCATCGGTCGCCAGCATAGTTTTCCTTAGAGGTGAAAATCACCCTGGTACAGTTTGATATCCAGCGTAATGGCCATCGCTTTATAGCGCAGCAGCACGCGGGTAAAGAGCAGTCCAACCAGCATCGCCAGAGAACGGTAGCCCTGCGGCAATGTACGATAGCCAAAACGCAGGGTTTGCGCCCGGTGAATAGCCATCGCCTCTTCGAGCAGAATAAAGATAAACCGCCAGGTCAGCAGAATTTGTTCGGTCAGCAGGCGCGGCACCCGCCCTTTTCTCAGCAGCACGATAAGCTGGGGAAACGGCAGGTTCAGCACCAGCCAGAAAGTTGCCGCCAGCGCCGCCAGGCTACGCCAGAAAGTGGCGTTCGCCATAGTCAGACCTTCCGGCAGCACCCCCAGCCAGTAATGCCCGAGCGGGATCGCCACCAGCATTCGCGCGGGCTCCACGGCCACGCTCAGTAAAATGGTGAGCACGCCAACCAGCAGGAACGCCAGCGGGATGCTCAGGAAGCGTAACCAGCGCCAGAAGCTAATTCGCAGCAGCCAGCAGGTGAACGCTGCCACGACCGCCAGCAGGATCCCCTGACCGGGCGGCGGCAGAGTAAAAGCCAGCACCATCATCAGCAGCCAGACAAAGAACTTCCGCTCCGGCGCAACCTTAAACCAGCGGCTCTGGTAACTCAGCCGATCAAGCCCGTTGCTCAGCACGCTGTCTGCCTTTCATATAACCCAGGATATAGAAAATCACCGCCGCGCCAATCGACCCTTGCAGGGTGAAAAGCAGGCTTTCAATTTCACCGCTGGCCGGTTCATACAGCGGCTGGAACCAGGGTTCATAATGGGGGGCGACAACCTGGATCTGGCTTTCCGCCTCGCCGTCTGAACCACCGTATTCGCCACCGTGATTGATAAAGAAGGGCAGAATCACCAGCCCAATGACCATTGCGAGCAATATCAGTGTCTTTTTCATCTTAATGTCCTTGCGCCGGGATCAACTGTCGTTTGGTAAGCTGATCGTAAATCATGACCGTCAGCAGCCCTTCAGCAATGGCAATCGGAATTTGAGTCAGGCAGAAGATACCCATAAATTTAACGATTGAACCGGTGGCGCCTGTTTCGGGATCCGGGAACGCGACTCCCAGCTGTACGGAGGTGACGAAATAGGTCACCAGATCCGCAAGCATAGCGCACAGGAACACGCAGACGTCACGGCGCAGTCCGGCCCGGCAGGCCATTTTCCAGACCATATAGCCGACCACCGGCCCGATGACCGCCATCGACATACCGTTGGCTCCCAGCGTCGTGAGCCCCCCGTGCGCCAGCAACAGCGCCTGGAACAGCAGCACGATAGCGCCAAGAACCGCCACCACGCCCGGCCCAAAGAGGATCACCGCCAGCCCTACCCCGGTCGGATGAGAGCAACTGCCGGTGACGGACGGAATTTTCAGCGCCGACAGGACGAAAACAAAGGCGCCGCACAGTGCCAGCAGGATTTTCTGGTTACTGTCCTCGGCCACAATCTGGCGCAGGCGAACCAGCCCATACCACAGGCAGGGTAAGAAGAGGATCCACCAGGCCAGCGCCCACATCGGCGGTAAAAAACCCTCCATGATGTGCATCGCAAAAGCCTGTTCAGGTACCACCAGCAGCAGTAATCCCGCTGCCAGCCCACTCAACGACAATCGTTTAAGCTGTTGTTCCAGTTTCATAGGTGCTCCACTGTTTATTCACGAGGATGGTCGAGAAATAAGGAAGTGCCTGCTCATCATTAACATCGGCAAGTTTTCGCCAGCACTGCTCGCCGGGTAATGTTGCCTCAGCCATCATCACCGCCCGATCCAGCAATCCGGCCTCAGCGAGCAAGGCTTTGATGCGCGCAAAACGGCCATACACTTTCATCAGCACCAGGCTTTCATGGTTCGCCAGGGCCTGTTTGATCTCATCTTCGGGCGCGGTACAGGAGACCACCGCCAGCGATTGTTGCTCCATGGCCAACGGCGTCATCGTACGGGCGGCGATGGCGGCAAATGAGGTCACGCCTGGGACAATTTCAAGCCATTCAGGGCGACCAATACGCTGCAATAAAAAGACCCAGGTACTGAATAACATGGCGTCGCCAAGGGTAATAAACCCGACCTGTTTCCCGGCCTCTGCCTCTGCCGTTAACGCCGCAGCCACTTCATCCCACACGGCTTCTTTTTCGGCGCTGTCGGCGCTCATCGGGAAATGAGTACAGCGAACTTCGGTCTGTTCGCCCAGGTATTCCCGCACGATAGAGAGCGCGAGGCTGTCTCCACCTTTGCGCCCGGCTGGCGCATACAGCACATCGAGTTTACCCAGAATCCGGGCGGCCCGGACGGTTATCAGATCGCTGGCCCCTGGACCAATTCCTAATGCGTAAAGCTTGCCACTCATGCCGCTTCCTCCATTTGTTGGCTCATGGCCTGATGAAGATGGGCGACAAACATGGCGCGCACATCGCTGTTTTCTCCCAGTCCCTGTAACCACGGAGTGGCGGCGATGCCGACACGTTCAAATTGCGTTTTCCAGGAGTCTTCTTCGTCGGAAGCCATATCATTAATGGCGTGATCGCCCGCCACCAGCATCAGCGGCATCAAATGCACTGCGCTGACGCCGTCACGGCGCAGGCCATCGATCAGGACGTCAATTTCCGGATAACTTTCCACCGCCCCAACCCGGGCCGGGAAACGGTGGGCCGCCATCATATGGTCGAGGCAGGCATAAGCCGCAAAGGCGTGGTGGCTTGCTCCATGGCCCATAAAGACCACTTTTTCACCGTCAGCAAGGGAAGGCATCTGCCGGGCGAGCGCCTGCATAAGGTGCATATAATCGTCATGGCTGCTGAGTAGCGGCGCGCCAATCACCATCCGCTTAAACAGATGGCGCAGGGTCTGAACTTCGCGGACGATTTTTTCGTATTCATCGCCGTTGATAATGTGCAACGACTGGATAGCCACATCCTGATACCCCTGCTCGGCCAGCTTTTGCAGCGCCTGAAGCGGCGTGTCGATATGCAGGTTGTCGCGCTGTTTTAACTTGCGGATGATCATCCCGGAGGTAAAGGCCCGGAACAGGGTGCGATCCGGGCAACTTGCGGCTAAATCACGTTCACATGCCACAATATTCTTTTCACAGGTCTCGTGATAACTGGTGCCAAAACTAATCACCAACAGGGCTTTTTTCATGTTGTTATCCTCACTGAGTCGCGAGCCAGCGCAGCAAACGCCGGGCAAAGGCTTGCTGGCTTTCCAGTAATTCATCTCCCGTCACCGCAGGCTGCGGGCGGGTAATAACGATGCAGGGGATCCCCGCATCCAGGCACGGCTGTACTTTTTCCCGGTATCCACCTTCAGCGCCCGAGGCTTTGGTTATCACCACATCGGCCCGGCACTGACGATAAAATGCGGCATTAAACTCCGCGCTAAATGGCCCGCACATGGCATAGATTTCCGCCACGCCAAAACCATTTTCAGCACACTGCGTCATCACATCGGCAACCGGCAGCACCCGGGCAAGCAAGGTTTTCTCGCTAAGCCCTGTGCGCCAGCGCGCCAGATCTTTACTGCCGGTAGTCAGCAATACCCGCGGCCCGAATCCTTTTGCCACCTCACAGGCAGCCTCCAGAGAGGGCACTTTAAACAGCTGCGGATGCTCAAGCTCCGCAAGCTGCTCCGGACGCTGGTAGCGGCTCAACAACACGCCGGTTTGTTCACAGGCGCGCATCAGAGTCTCGCTGACCACTTCCGCGTACGGGTGAGATGCATCAATGACCCAGCGCGTCTGGTGGTTTGTCAGCCACGTCACCATGGCATCGAAATCCATACGCCCGCAGCGCACTTCGCCGCGAATGTCTCCCGCCAGATCCTGCCCGGTAGGGGTGGCGACAGACAGGGTGTAATTCACCCCGGCGGCGTCGAGCCGTTGGCAAATCAGGCGTGCATCGCTTGTGCCGCCCATCACCAGCACCGCGCCTGCACTCACAGCTCGTAACCTCGCGGGGTGATCATCAGGCCATCTGCGATATAGGTCGCTTTGTTACCGACAATCACCAGGCTTGTCATATCCACCGGTTCAAAATCCATCTGTCCCAGGGTGGTGAGCCATTTTTCTTCTTTTTTACGCCCGGCTGATTTCACCACGCCCACTGGCGTTTCCGGGCTTTTGCTTGCCGCCAGCAGCTCAAATGCGCGCGCAAGATGACCTTCGCGGCCACGACTGCGCGGATTGTAGAAACAGATAACAAAGTCCGCTTCACCGGCGGCAATGATGCGTTTTTCAATCACCGGCCACGGGGTCAGCAGGTCACTGAGGCTGATATGGCAGAAGTCGTGCATCAATGGCGCACCGAGCAGCGCGGCGGCGGCAATACTGGCGGTCATGCCTGGGATCAGGCGTACTTCAACGTCCAGTTTCTGTTTGCTCACCAGCTCCAGCACCAGCCCGGCCATACCGTAAATCCCCGCGTCGCCGCTGCTGATCAGCGCCACGTTGTGCCCGGCCTGCGCCAGCTCTATCGCCGCCTGGCAGCGTTCAATCTCTTTGCACATGCCGGTTTTGATCACCTGCTTGTCGCCGGTAAAGGCTTTTACCAGGTGGGTGTAGGTTTTGTATCCGACGACGATTTCTGCCGCCTGCAAGGCTTCAATCGCCTCCTGGGTCATCATGGCCTGTGAGCCAGGGCCAATCCCGATTACGGTTAACATCAGTGTGAAACTCCCAAAGTAATAGTGACGCCCTGCTCACGCAGGGTCTCGCCAACCAGTTGCCCACGACTCATCAGCCACGCTGCCGGTCCGGAGACGCTTCCCACGCCGGCAGTCTGACGAACAAACTCTGACGCCGGGAAACGATGTTCATGCTGACGCAGAGCATCAGCAGTAAAAATTTCAAAAGGCACCCGCAGGCTTTGCGCCAGTTGCGTCAGTGCTTTTTCATGCTCTTTTAAGGTGATACTGCCTATCGCCCGCAGCGCCAGAGGGTCGAAAGCGTGGGCAGCCAGTTGCCGGTTCAGCAGCCCCGAGACCAGCGCATAAGGGGTGTCCCGGCGACAGCCAATCCCCGCCACCACCCGCCGGGGCACCAGCTTAAAGACCGGCACCTCAACCTCCGGCAAATTTGCCCGCACCGTGACGCAGACCAGCGCCGTCAGCGGCGGCAAATCGTGCAGAGAATCCACCGGAATAAACCCGCGCGTGTCGCAGCGTTCAACTTCATCGCGCAGGTCGTCATCACACCACAGGCCGATGCGTTTACCGCTGACCAGCCAGTGGTTGATGGTCTTTACCCCGGTGCGCAGATCCTCCATGCGCGCATCCAGCTGACAGGCAAGGGTATCGAGTGCCGCCAGTTCATTGACATCGGTGGCGGTGGTGATCACCGGGTCGGCACCCAGCACCCCCGCCAGATAACAGGCCAGCGCATTAGCGCCGCCAAAATGGCCGGACAGCAGGCTGATCACATGCTGACCGCGCTCATCGATCACGATCACCGCCGGGTCGCTAAATTTGTCATTTACCAGAGGCGCCAGCACCCGCACCGCAATCCCGGTCGCGCCAATAAACACCAGCGCGGAATGCTCGCTAAACGCGGTACGCAAAGAGCTGGCAAAACCGCCATCAAAAGGAATAAATCCCTCTTCCAGCAGTTTTTCGCTGGTGTAGCAGGTCATGGGCAGCGCCAGTTTCAGCCGATTGGCCAGGGCAACGCCGCCGGGCGTCAGGCAAAAGAGCGCAATGGATTCAGGCTTTACGGTATTCATGGCTAAAGTCCGCCGCATAAAGACGTGAGTAGTGGTACTCCTCGCCGAGAAATGCGCCAACGAGGATCAGTGCGGTTTTACGTATTCCGGCATCGCGGACCTTGTCGGCGATGTCTGCGAGGGTGCCGCGCACCGTCTGACTTTCCGGCCAGGTGGCCTTGTAAATCACCGCCACCGGCGTGGTTGCCGGATAGCCGCCTTCAATCAGCCGCTCGGCAACCCGGTTAATACGCTGTACCGAGAGATAAATCGCCATCGAGGTCTGGTGGCTGGCAAAGGATTCCAGTTGCTCCAGCGGAGGCACCGGCGTACGACCTTCGAGGCGGGTAATGATCAGACTTTGTGAGACTTCAGGGACGGTGTATTCCACCCCCAGCTCTGCCGCCGCCCCCAGGAAGGCGCTGACGCCCGGGACCACCTTCCAGTCAATGCCGCGCGCGCTGAGCACTTCCCCTTGCTCGCGGACAGAGCCGTACAGCGACACATCGCCGGTTTGCAGGCGCACCACCACTTTCCCGGCTTTCACTCCGGCTTCCATCAGGTCGATTATCTGTTCGAGGTGCAGTTCAGCACTGTCGTGACATTCGGCACCCGGCGGGCAGTAATCAAGCAGTTCGGTATTGATCAGCGAACCGGCGTAAATGACGACCTGTGCCTGTTGCAGCAGGCGGTAGCCTTTCAGGGTGATCAGTTCACGATCCCCCGGCCCCGCGCCAACAAACCAGACGGTCTGTGCATCAAATTGTTCAGCCATGAGACTCTTCCTTCTCGCAGGAAATCACAAAAACAGGGTTATTCGGTTTGAAATAGTGGCCGCTGCCCAGCGCATTGAGGAGCGATACCTGGATCTGCTGGCAGTCCAGAGCGGCAACTTTGCAGGCGGTCAGATGGTTCAGCGCGGCGCTGAGGTTCTCCTGCAAAATAAAGGTCATCACCAGTCGCCCGCCCGGATTCAGTTGCGCCAGCGACCAGTCAATCAGTTGCGTCAGATTGCCGCCGCTGCCGCCCATAAAAATGGCGTCGGCGGGCTGCTCAACGCTCAGCGGCGCAACGCCTGCCACAATCGAAATATTGCGGCAGCCAAAGTGCTGGCAGTTTTCAGCAAGCAATGCCAGTGCTGCCGGGTTGCGCTCAATAGCCGTTACCTGTAGCTGAGGATGGCAGAGCGCGGCCTCAATGGAGACGCTGCCGGTTCCTGCGCCAATGTCGATAAAATGACGGGCCGCAGATAAATTCAGCCGGGACAGGGCCAGGGCGCGGACCACTTCTTTGGTCATCGGCACGCTTTCACCGCGTAAAAACAGCTCATCTTTCATTCAGGATCACCACCACATTCATTTCATACTGCTCACTGACATCACGGGCCTTCAGCCAGTGAATGCGTTCATTGTCCATGGCGAGATTTTCACCAATCACCAGCCAGCGCTCCCCGGCACCACGCGCCACCAGCCCGGCGGCGATTTCACGCGGCCCGCAGCGGGTATCGGTGACCATGGCGGTTTTGGCGGAGCGCACCAGTGCAGAAAAATCGACGTCGCGCCCGTGGGAGCTGGTCAGCCAGATATCGTTCATATCGATGCCGGTTTGCGCACACAGATACTGCACTGCGCTGATACCCGGAATAATGCGCACCTGCGCAATGCCAAACTCCGCCACCAGCCGTTTACCAATGCCGTAGAAAAGCGGATCGCCGGAGGCCAGCACCACCACGCGTCGCCCTTGCTGCGCGGCGATCCAGCGCATCAGGCCGGGAATATCGGCATCCAGCGCATGGCGCTCGCCGACAAAGTCCTCGAACTGCGCCAGATGGCGCTTGCCGCCCACCAGCACATCGGCCTGTTTGACGGCCTCAAGCGCCATCGGGGTCATTAACCCCAGAGAGGCAGGCCCCATTCCGACCACGGTCAGCATCGCAAATCCTCCGCAATCGCCTGCACCGGGCGGTTAGAGCCGAGGATCTGGTTATCAAAGGAGAACATGATGGCATCGCACTGCGGGGGGTTTTGGGTAAAACGCAGATTGAGCATTACCCGCTGGCAGATACGCTCAGCAAGATGGTTATAGAGATGGCTAAAACCTGCGGCGTCGATATGCTCCATGGCCGCTTCGGTGGTATCGCATTCGCTGACCTTCAGCAATAAGTCATGAGGCGCGCCCAGCAGCGCCAGGTGCGCGACCAGGGTTTCCATGCGCGCATCCGCAATGTGGCTGTGGGTGTGGAAGATCCCGGCGGCGATTTTGACCAGTTTGCCGGGATGCCCGATAAGCACAATTTGCTGATAGCCCATCCGCACCGCTTCTTCAATCATAAAGCCGACGAAGTTGCTCATGGTGACCACGATTTCGCCGGACAATCCCAGTTGTTCACGCACAAAGCGTTCGCCGTGGTTGCCAGGCACCAGCACCACTCGCGTGAGTCCGGCGGCGCGCTTGATTTCCATCTCCAGCGATAACGAGCGTTTCCAGCTCTCTTCTGACATCGGCGTGACAATCCCGGTGGTGCCAATAATGGAGATCCCGCCGATGATGCCCAGCCGACTGTTGTAGGTTTTCTTCGCCCGCTCTTCCCCTTCCGGGGCAAAAATCTCCACCTCAGCCCCGCGCGATGGGCCAATAACTTCACGCACGGCGGCTTCGATGGTCTGGCGTGGCGTCCGATTAATGGCGGCGCTGCCCGGAGGTAAACCGATCCCTTTGCGGGTGACAGTGCCAATCCCTTCGCCGCCGGACAGAACAATCTCGCCGCTGTCATTGAGGGTAACGCGGGCAAAAATCAGCATGCCGTGGGTGGCATCCACATCATCGCCGCCGTCTTTACGGATAGCCGCAATCGCCTGCTGGCCTTCGATATGCGGAGATTCAACGTTAAGACGCAGCGTGACGCCGGAGGGAGTGACTATCGACACCTGGTGAATAATATGCTGGCGCAGCACCATCAGGGCGGCGACTTTTGCCGCCGCCGTCGCACTGGATCCGGTGGTATAACCTTTACGCAGCGCCTTGCCGTTATGCCACACCGGCGTGTCGAAAGCCTCTTCGCTCATTACGCCTCCCGCATGGAGTAGAGAAAGGCATTGATAATCGCTGCCGCCACGTTGCTGCCCCCTTTGCGCCCCAGCGCAGCAATACCGGGCAAGCCGCTTTCCACCAGCGCATCCTTGGATTCCGCAGCCCCCACAAACCCAACCGGCACGCCCACGACGCCACGCACCTGAACATTTTTCTCCAGCAAACGAAACAGCGCGGTTGGCGCATTGCCAAAGACGAAGACCTTATCGCCGTCTTCATTCAGCGCCAGATCCACGGCCGCCATGGATCGGGTGATCCCCTGCTCTTTCGCGGCACGCACCACTCTTGGGTCGCTGATATAGCACTTCACCTCACCGCCAAATTTCGCCAGCAGGGTTTTGTTGATCCCGGACAGCGCCATGGTGGTATCGGTATAGAGGGTGCAGCCGCTGCGCAGGGCACGGCTTAAGTTTTCCAGCGCGTCCGGGGAGAACCACAGAATATCCAGCCAGTCAAAATCGGCCGTGGTATGGATAACGCGTTTTATAATGGCTTCGTGCAACGGGCTGGCAAAACGGTAATCAGGACGCGTATCGCGAATGATGTCGCCAATAATGACAAAACTTTTGTCCTCAATGGCCTGAGGTTGCTGTAAATATTCCATCGTTGTCATAACAGTGCTGCTCCTGCCAGCGTAACGTGCAAAAGTGCAAACAGTGCCAGCGTAAGTGTGGAAGAGACCCACATCAGCCGGATTGTGTGCGAAATATCGTCAATGTTGATGGCGCGGATCTCATCGCCAATCCAGGGTTTCTCGACCCGCTCGCCAAAATAATCATTCGGCCCACCAAGGCGCACCCCCAGCGCACCCGCCACCGTGGCTTCAGACCATGCGCAGTTGGGGCTGCTATGATTGCGGCGATCGCGCCAGCCGATGCGTAGCGCTCCGGCGGCATTGTGGCGACAAAGCCACGCAGCAAAGCTCAGTAGCAGCCAGCTCAGGCGAGCCGGGATAAAGTTGGCAACATCATCAAGACGCGCGCTGACCATGCCGATAGCCCGGTATTTTTCATGCTTGTAGCCGACCATGGAATCCAGGGTATTGACCGCTTTGTAGGCCATCGCCAGCGGCGCACCGCCGAGTAATAAAAAGAACAGAGGGGCAATAACGCCATCGACGGTGTTTTCAGCAACGGTTTCGACTACCGCACGGGTGATTTGCGGCGGTTGCAGCTGTGAGGTATCGCGCCCGACAATCCAGGAGAGTTTTTCCCGGCTGTCGCTCAATGTGCCGTGGCGTAAAGCGCGCTCGACTTCCCGCGCCGCATCATCCAGGCAGCGGGCTGCCAGCAGGGTGTAAATCATCCACACTTCAACGCACCAGCCAAACCAGGGGTGAATCTTTGTCGCAAGCGTTAACACTCCCCATGCCACACCCCAGGTAATGCCAACAACAACCAGCCACATCACCCCGCCGCCGATACGCAGCGCGCTGGCTGAGTGACAAACCCGACGCACTCCACGTTGGGTAAAATTGATCAGTGCGCCAATCCAGCGCACCGGATGCGGCCAGTGCGGGGGATCCCCCAACCAGCGGTCAAGCAGCCAGGCCACACACCAGGCGAGGACGGTCATCCTGCGCTCCTTGCGGCGCTAATCCAGCGATGCAGCATCTCAGGTCGCTGGGCGAAGTGAATGTGGAGATAACTGGCGTAGGTATTCCCTACCTGCCAGCCGCCCTGCCACTGCGACAAAATTTTGCCATCGCGGCTTTTCTGGCAATCCATGACGGCAGCCTGTTTCGGGGTAAAGTCGGAATAGTGGAATTCATGCCCGCGCAAGGTTTCGCCTTCATCGGCAAGCAGCGTCGGCTGGCATGCAGTGGCTTCGCAGTAGCCAAAACGGGTCAGCCGTTTGCCCATCTGGCTGTCGCCGGGGATCACATTGGCCAGCGAGTGAACGTTACCCTCCAGATCGCGTAACCTTGTCCCCAGGTACATCAGGCCGCCGCATTCCGCGTAGATGGCCACGCCACGCTGGTGGGCCGCGCGAACAGACGCCAGCATGCTGGTATTTTCCGCGAGCGCACGGGCATGCAGTTCCGGATAACCCCCACCCAGCCACAGCATCTGGCATTCGGGCAGACTGGCGTCATGCAGCGGACTGAAACGCACAATCTTCACCCCGCTGTTTTCCAGCAATTGCAGATTGTCCGGATAGTAAAAATTGAAAGCCTCATCATCGGCGAGCGCCAGCGTCAGGCCTTTCCCGGCATCGGCGGCGGGTAGTGGCGGCCATTCGCCAGGCGGCAATGTCGCAAGCGCGCTAAGGGAAAGGAGCCTGTCGATATCCAGAGTCTGTTCAATACGGGCAGCAAAATCACGCCATGGCCGGGTATCGATATGCGACTCCCGGGCGGTCACCAGCCCCAGGTGACGCTCAGGCAGAACAACCTCAGGTGTTACCGGTACGTATCCGAGCGCAGGAATACCGCAGTAGTGCTCTATGGCGTGTTTAAGGAGTTGATAATGGCTGTCGCTGTTCACGCGGTTAACGATCACCCCGGCAATACGCAACCGGGAGTCAAAATGCTGAAATCCCATCACCGTAGCGGCAATAGAGGTGGAGACCGCTTTACCGTCCACCAGCAGGATAACCGGCACGCCCAGTTGTTTTGCCAGCGCCGCGGTGCTGCAATAGTTCGGATCCGTGCCATAGCCGTCATACAGCCCCATCACACCTTCAATCACCGCGATTTGCGCTGTTTGCATCTGCTGGTTAAACAGGGCATTGAGGGTCGCAGCGGGTAGCATAAAACTATCGAGATTGCGGGACGGAACGCCGGTAAGGGCGGTATGCCATGTGGTATCGAGGTAATCCGGACCCACTTTGAACGGCTGCACCCGTTTGCCACGCTGCTGCAATGCATTCAGCAACCCAAGCGTGACCGTGGTTTTACCACAGCCGCTTCCGGTACCGGCAAGAATAAAGGCGCAACGCTCGTCAGACATACCTTCAGGCCCCGTTCGGGGTGGAAAGGCTGTGTCAGGATGCGTGGAATCCCAGTGCAGTGACTGTACGCGTCTGAGCAACCGACTTCCCACCGAAGTTGTTGAGTGTCATCCATCAGGTCGGTCTTCTGGCTTAGCGTCATCCTCGCCCGCCCTTCCCGACCTTGCGGTCAGTGGTTATAACGGGGTTGTCAGCATCACAGCAGCGGGGGCTGCGGGGGATTCTCACCCCCTTCCCTGCCGCAAAACGTTTGCGGCGAACCTGATAGCTTTAATGGTTTACCTCTCAGCAGATTCAGTTTCTTCTGGCTGAGTGAAACGGTAAATTTTCCCTGACTGCAATCTATCGCATCATGGAAATAAAAACTGGTTGAGTTTACCCTCATCAGGACAATAATTTGTTGCGCTATAACAATTTATTGCCTGCCATTTTCTTTAACGCCTTATTTAAACGGCAGTTCAGGCGATTTTATTGCCCCGGTGAATAACAAAATATTGTTATCGGAAATTTAATCACCGTCATAGTTTGCATTATTTTGCAGGCGAAAAACTTGCGGCGTGACCTGATAAGTTTGCCGAAAAACTTTGCAAAAATAACTGGTCTGGGAAAAGCCTAAATTGCGCGCAATACTGGCAATACTCCAGTCACTGTGGCACAGCATCTCTTTCGCACTGGCCATACGCTGGCTGTTTACCCACGCATTAAAGCCGATGCCCTGATATTTTTTGAACAATTTACTGAAGTAATAAGGGCTGAGATAAACATGCGCGGCCACATCCTCAAGGCGCAACTCGTCCGAGAGATGGGCATCAATATAGCGCAGGGCTTTCTTCATTTTACCGTCATGCGGCCCCTGACTACGGCTGTTTTTCGCACTCTCCGGGGACTGCTGTTGATCTTTGATCACCACAAAATTGATCTGTTTTTTCAGGCAATTTTCAACGATAAGCTTGAGCAGATCCGCCGAGGCTATCACCCGCGAATAGTCCATTTCCGGCACGTTAAGAAACTCATCCATCAGCGTCTTATCGTCCTGCCAGCGATCGTCAATGTTAAGAATATTAATCAATTCAACGTCGTCGCCTTCACGTAAGCGTACCTGGCCACACAGAACGAAACCAACCAGATGCCCGGCAATCACCAGCGGAATGGAAAAATCCGTTAACCCGGCATGGCATCGGTAGATACAGGGCTGATTGGATTTTGAGGACTCAAAACCGCCGCAGCGGTCACTCATGCGGCAACGGGCGCTATGCTGTGGGTTCTGCCGCATCAACTGGCAAAAGGGGGTAAAATTAAAAAGCTCGGATATTTCTTCGCCGTGGATATTAACGACAACAACGGCCAGACCGGTGGCTTGTGCAAAATCCTGGGCGATTTTATTAATGAGTTCCGAGTTAAGGGCACTCGCAGAAATCATGATAAAACCTCTCAGTTAATTTTAATTTATTGTTATAAAAAAACCGATTTGTTCACACATCATTCAACCTGAATGAAATTATTCAACAAGCGCTGATGACAAACTGAAATTAAGATAACAAAAGTCTCCCATCCCTGGGAGACGATTTAGTCCGTTCGTGAAAGCAGATCACGAAATAAATCATTAGCGTTGATTTATTTACATATGATGTACCACAACGCGATCAGCTCTCTTTTTCTTCGAGCGCACACTGGTTACAGGGCAAATTTTTGCCAATCAGATAGCGATAACAAGCCGCCCCGCCACAGGCGCCGATGATCGGCGCAATAATGGGCACCAGGAAGTAAGGAATTTCACGTCCGCCGGTAAAGGCAATTTCTCCCCAGCCCGCAAAGAAGGTAAACAGTTTCGGGCCGAAGTCACGCGCCGGGTTCATGGCAAAGCCGGTCAGCGGCCCCATGGATGCGCCGATGACCGCCACCAGCACACCAATCAACAATGGGCCTAATGGGCCACGCGGAACGCCGTTGCCGTCGTCCGTCAGCGCCATAATCATGCACATCAGAATGGAGGTGATAATAATTTCCACCAGCGCGGCCTGCCAGATGCTCAACGCCGCAGCGGGATAGGTGCTGAACAATCCGGCCAGTTGCAGACTTTCGGCACTGCCCCGCACCATGTTATGCGCCGCTTCAAATTCAAGAAACAGATTGTGGTAGAGGAGATAGGCAATCGCCGCCCCGCCAAAAGCACCGGCAACCTGAGCAATGATGTAGGGCACAACTTTGCGCACCGGGAAGCATGCAAACAGCCACAACGCGATGGTAATGGCCGGATTCAGGTGAGCGCCGGACACGCCCGCCGTCAGATAGACTGCCAGAGAGATCCCCAACCCCCAAATAATACAGATTTCCCAGAGCCCCAGTGAAGCACCGGCAACCTTCATCGCACACAGGCAGCCGATACCAAAAAACAAGAACAGCCCCGTGCCCAAAAACTCGGCGATGCATTGCGCCTTAAGTGAATCATTCATATTTCACCTTCCAGGTAGAGTCACGATTTCACCAGCACGCCTGAAGCTGGCAGCAGAGTACAACGCCGCACACTATAGAAATGCGCAGTCAAAAAGTGTTGGCAACCTCGCAGACTCAGTGCCAAAAAAATCGCTTCTCAATAACAAATTATTGCTATGTAAACAGGAAAGACAGAATGCCAGCCCCTTTATTTACTGAACTTGTTTAAACGTTATTAACAGCAAATTATTGCGATTTTTCATATTCTGTTTTACAGCGTTGATCACAAAAAAATTTCGCCCGCACAAATAGCACAATGAATTAATTCTGTCACTGACAAAAATGTAAATGTGATATTTAAATAGCAATAATTTGGCATATCAAAAACAAAATAAAACAGATAAGAATCAGTAAGTTAAAATTATTCACCGCAATTATTTCGCCTGAATAAACCAGGAAGTTTTGAATCTAATTCCAACTGAGCCATTCTTTTTCCTCGCTTATTTGTATATTCCAAAAATCAGGGCAACCTTATCGAGGTCATTATGCAACAAGAAGCATTAGGAATGGTGGAAACCAAAGGATTAACCGCGGCTATTGAAGCCGCCGATGCAATGGTGAAATCCGCCAATGTCATGTTAGTGGGCTACGAGAAAATAGGTTCTGGTCTGGTAACAGTGATTGTTCGCGGTGACGTTGGTGCCGTGAAAGCTGCAACGGATGCAGGTGCCGCCGCAGCCGCTCAGGTAGGTGAAGTGAAAGCCGTACACGTCATCCCACGTCCGCACACTGATGTTGAAAAAATCTTACCCAAGGGAATTAGCCAATGAGTAGCAATGACCTGGTGGAACAGATCATGGCGAAGGTGATTGCCAAAGTGTCCTCACCGGCATCACCGGCCTCCCCCACTGTAACCCATCCCACACGAGAGACGGCTATGGCAGAAAAAAGCTGCAGTTTAACGGAATTTGTCGGCACAGCGATCGGCGACACTGTTGGTCTGGTAATCGCCAACGTCGACAGCGCACTTCTTGACGCAATGAAGCTGGAAAAGCGCTATCGCTCAATCGGCATCCTCGGCGCACGTACCGGCGCCGGCCCACATATCATGGCGGCAGATGAAGCGGTTAAAGCCACCAACACTGAAGTTATCAGCATCGAATTACCACGAGATACCAAAGGCGGCGCGGGCCATGGCTCGCTGATCCTGTTCGGCGGTAACGATGTTTCTGACGTCAAGCGCGCCATTGAAGTGGCACTCAAAGAGCTTGACCGCACCTTTGGCGATGTTTACGCCAATGACGCCGGTCATATCGAAATGCAGTACACCGCACGCGCAAGCTATGCACTGGAAAAAGCCTTTGGTGCGCCTGTTGGCCGTGCCTGTGGCGTGATTGTCGGTGCTCCTGCCTCTGTTGGCGTACTGATGGCCGATACGGCGCTGAAATCCGCCAATGTCGAAGTGGTGGCCTACAGCTCACCGGCAAACGGCACCAGTTTCAGCAACGAAGCCATTCTGGTTATCTCCGGCGATTCTGGCGCAGTACGTCAGGCGGTCATTTCCGCCCGTGAAATCGGTAAAACCGTGCTGGGTACGCTGGGCGCTGAACCGAAAAACGACCGCCCGTCCTACATCTGATAACAGAGAGGCTGTTTCATGAGATCGAAACGATTTGAAGCGCTGGCGAAACGCCCTGTTAACCAGGACGGTTTTGTGAAGGAATGGATTGAAGAAGGCTTTATTGCAATGGAAAGCCCGAACGATCCAAAACCCTCTATTCGCATCGTCGACGGCGTGGTCACCGAACTGGACGGCAAACCCGTCAGCAAATTTGACCTGATTGATCACTTTATTGCCCGCTATGGCATCAATCTGCAACGCGCGGAAGAAGTGATGAAAATGGACTCCGTGAAGCTCGCCAATATGCTTTGCGATCCAAATGTTAAGCGCAGCGACATCGTACCGCTGACCACCGCCATGACGCCCGCCAAGATTGTGGAAGTCGTCTCCCACATGAACGTGGTGGAGATGATGATGTCGATGCAGAAAATGCGCGCACGTCGTACCCCATCACAACAGGCGCACGTCACCAACGTCAAAGACAACCCGGTGCAGATTGCCGCTGATGCCGCAGAAGGGGCATATCGTGGCTTTGATGAACAGGAAACCACGGTAGCGGTCGCCCGCTATGCGCCTTTTAACGCGATTGCGCTGCTGGTAGGCTCGCAGGTCGGTCGCCCTGGCGTTCTGACCCAGTGTTCACTGGAAGAAGCCACTGAGCTGAAACTCGGTATGCTGGGCCACACCTGCTACGCCGAAACCATCTCGGTGTACGGTACTGAACCGGTCTTCACCGACGGCGATGATACGCCATGGTCAAAAGGCTTCCTCGCCTCCTCTTACGCCTCTCGCGGTCTGAAAATGCGCTTCACTTCCGGTTCCGGTTCCGAAGTGCAGATGGGCTATGCCGAAGGCAAGTCGATGCTGTACCTCGAAGCACGCTGCATTTACATCACCAAGGCCGCGGGCGTTCAGGGGCTGCAAAACGGTTCGGTCAGTTGCGTTGGCGTCCCTTCCGCCGTGCCGTCAGGCATCCGCGCGATCCTCGCCGAAAACCTGATTTGCGCCGCGCTGGATCTCGAATGCGCATCCAGTAACGACCAGACCTTTACCCACTCGGATATGCGTCGTACCGCACGTCTGCTGATGCAGTTCCTACCCGGCACTGACTTTATCTCCTCCGGTTACTCCGCAACGCCGAACTACGACAACATGTTCGCCGGCTCCAACGAAGACGCTGAAGACTTTGATGATTACAACGTCCTCCAGCGCGATCTGAAAGTTGACGGTGGCCTGCGCCCGGTGCGGGAAGAAGACGTTGTCGCCATTCGCAATAAAGCAGCGCGTGCTCTGCAAGCGGTGTTTGCCGGGATGGGACTACCGCCGATTACCGATGAAGAAGTTGAAGCTGCGACCTATGCCCACGGCTCAAAAGACATGCCGGAACGCAACATCGTTGAAGACATCAAGTTTGCGCAGGAAATCATCAATAAAAACCGCGATGGCCTCGAAGTGGTGAAAGCCCTGGCCGAGGGCGGCTACAAAGATGTTGCTCAGGACATGCTCAACATCCAGAAAGCCAAACTGACCGGTGATTACCTGCACACCTCCGCCATTATCGTCGGCGACGGCCTGGTGCTCTCTGCGGTAAACGATGTGAACGATTATGCCGGTCCGGCAACAGGTTATCGCCTGCAAGGTGAACGCTGGGAAGAGATCAAGAACATCCCGGCCGCACTCGATCCAAGCGAATTGGGCTAAGGGGTGAACGATGGAAATCAATGAAAAATTGTTGCGCCAGATAATTGAAAGCGTTCTGGCGGAAATGCAACCCAGTGATAAACCGGTGTCGTTTAATGCGCCAGGCAGTAGCCCGGCAAAATCGGCTTCGGTTGCCGAAGGCAACTTCCTGACCGAAATCGGTGAAGCGAAACCCGGCACCTTACAGGACGAAGTGATCATCGCCGTTGGCCCGGCATTCGGCCTTTCGCAGACGGTCAATATCGTTGGCCTGCCGCACAAAAGCATTCTGCGTGAAGTGATTGCCGGCATCGAGGAAGAAGGCGTGAAGGCACGCGTGATCCGTTGCTTCAAATCTTCCGACGTCGCCTTTGTGGCAGTGGAAGGCAACCGACTGAGCGGCTCGGGTATCTCCGTGGGCATTCAGTCAAAAGGGACAACGGTCATTCACCAGCAAGGATTGCCTCCGCTTTCCAACCTGGAGCTGTTCCCTCAGGCGCCGCTGCTGACCCTTGAAACTTACCGCCAGATTGGCAAGAACGCAGCGCGTTATGCCAAGCGCGAGTCGCCACAACCTGTCCCAACGCTTAATGACCAGATGGCGCGTCCGAAGTATCAGGCCAAATCCGCCATTCTGCACATTAAAGAGACCAAATACGTTGTGACCGGTAAAAACCCGCAAGAGCTGCGCGTAGCGCTTTAAAAGGATAACACCATGAATGCTGATGCAATTGAATCAATGGTTCGTGATGTGCTTAGCCGGATGAACAGCCTGGAGGGAGCCAGTCCTTCTGCGGCAGTCGCCTCGCCTGCTGGCGGCGCGGTGCATCAGGCCAAAGTTAGCGATTACCCGCTGGCGAATAAGCACCCTGAGTGGGTTAAAACCTCGACCAATAAAACCCTCGACGAACTGACGCTGGACAGCGTGCTGAGCGGAAAAATCACCGCCCAGGACATGCGTATTACGCCCGAAACATTACGTATCCAGGCCGCGATTGCCAAAGATGCGGGGCGTGACCGCCTGGCGATGAACTTCGAGCGGGCCGCCGAGCTGACGGCGGTGCCGGATGACCGCATCCTCGACATCTACAACGCTCTGCGCCCTTATCGTTCGTCGAAACAGGAGCTGCTTGATATTGCGGAAGACCTGGAGAGCAAATACAAGGCCAAAATCTGTGCCGCGTTCGTCCGCGAAGCCGCAGCGCTCTATGTCGAGCGTAAAAAACTCAAAGGCGACGATTAATTACAGGGACAGGTTATGCGTTATATAGCTGGCATTGATATTGGAAACTCATCGACCGAAGTGGCGCTTGCCGTTATGGATGAGGCTGGTGCGCTCAATATAGTGAGCAGTGCACTGGCGGAAACCACAGGTATTAAAGGCACTTTGCGTAATGTGTTTGGCATTAAAGAAGCGCTCAACAGGGTTGTTGCAGGCGTGGGTATCTCTGTCAGCGATATTTCGCTCATCCGTATAAATGAAGCCACGCCGGTCATTGGCGATGTGGCGATGGAGACCATTACGGAAACCATCATCACCGAGTCAACCATGATTGGCCATAACCCCAAAACACCCGGCGGGCTTGGCCTGGGCGTGGGCATCACTATTACGCCGGATGAGCTTCTGACGCGCCCGGCGCATGAGCCTTATATCCTGGTGGTCAGCGCTGACTTTGATTTTGCCGATGTGGCGCAGATGGTCAACGCCGCGAACAACGTCGGTTACCAGATCAATGGGGTTATCCTGCAACGGGACGATGGCGTGCTGGTCAATAACCGCCTCAACCGACCAGTGCCCATTGTCGACGAAGTGCTCTATATCGAACGTATTCCGCTGGGGATGCTGGCAGCCATTGAGGTGGCGATGCCGGGAAAAGTAATTGAAAGCCTGTCCAACCCTTACGGGATCGCCACCGTCTTTGCACTGAGCGCAGAGGAGACGCGCAATATCGTTCCCGTTGCCCGCGCGCTGATTGGCACCCGCTCTGCGGTGGTGGTTAAAACCCCGTCCGGCGATGTGAAAGCGCGCTCTATCCCGGCGGGTAATATTGAGCTGATGGCCAAAGGCAGAACCCTGCGCGTCGATGTCGCCGCCGGGGCCGATGCCATTATGAAGGCCGTGAACGAATGCCCGGTGCTCGACAACGTTACCGGCGAGTCAGGGACCAATATTGGCGGCATGCTTGAACATGTTCGCCAGACCATGGCAGAACTCACCAACAAACCGAGCAGCGACATTTTTATCCAGGATTTACTGGCTGTTGATACCGCAGTGCCCGTAAACGTCA
Organism: Phytobacter sp. V91; assembly: GCF_965644225.1. Classification (NCBI taxonomy): domain Bacteria; kingdom Pseudomonadati; phylum Pseudomonadota; class Gammaproteobacteria; order Enterobacterales; family Enterobacteriaceae; genus Phytobacter; species Phytobacter sp. V91. The sequence continues at coordinate 25,904 of NZ_CBFFRJ010000039.1, forward strand.
CCGGTGGCCTGGCCGGTGAGTATTCGCTGGAACAGGCGGTCGGCATCGCCTCGATGGTTAAATCTGACTGTCTGCAAATGGCGATGATTGCCCGTGAAATTGAGCAGCAACTGCATGTCGATGTGCAGGTAGGCGGCGCAGAAGCTGAAGCGGCAATTTTTGGCGCACTCACTACCCCCGGCACATCGAAGCCGCTGGCAATCCTCGACCTTGGCGCAGGTTCAACGGATGCCTCCATTATCAATCCCCAGGGGCAAATTACCGCCACGCATCTGGCCGGGGCCGGGGATATGGTCACCATGATCATCGCCCGCGAACTCGGTCTCGATGACCGTTACCTGGCCGAAGAGATCAAAAAATATCCGCTGGCAAAAGTCGAAAGTCTGTTCCATCTGCGACATGAAGACGGCAGCGTCCAGTTCTTCCCTACCCCGCTACCTCCTGCGGTATTTGCCCGCGTCTGCGTCGTAAAACCTGATGAACTGGTTCCGTTACCCGGCGATCTGGCGCTGGAAAAAGTTCGCCTCATTCGCCGGAGCGCCAAAGAGCGGGTGTTTGTGACCAATGCGCTACGTGCGTTACGCCAGGTCAGCCCAACGGGCAATATTCGTGACATTCCCTTTGTGGTGCTGGTCGGCGGCTCAGCGCTGGATTTTGAAATTCCGCAACTGGTGACCGACGCCCTTGCCCATTACCGGCTGGTTGCCGGGCGGGGAAACATTCGCGGCGTTGAAGGCCCGAGGAATGCGGTCGCCACCGGGCTCATCCTGTCATGGCAGAAGGCGTTTGCTCATGAACATTAATCAGGACAGCCCGGTCATCATCATTACCGCCCTCTCAGAGTGCCAGCCACTCTGGCAGGAAGTGTTATGGGGAATCGAAGAAGAGGGTATTCCCTGGCGCTGGCAGCAGTCATCCGGTGTCGATGTTGTAGCCCACGCCTGGCAGGCGGCGAATCAGTCTGCGCTGCTGGTTGGGGTGGCCTGCGACAACGAAAAACTGGTTATCCATTATCGAAATTTACCCGCGTCAGCACCGCTATTTACGCTGACGCATCATGAAGATCTCCAGTCCCGGCGCGCCGCGGGTAACAACGCCGCCAGACTGGTTAAAGGGATACCGTTCAGGTAACCACTTTTTATGCCCTAAATAGTTCGAGTGGCAGGAAGGCGGCGAGCAAGCGAGTCCCGATGAGCTTACTCAGGTAAGTGATTCGGGTGAACGAGTGTGGCCAACACACCTGCAACTTGAAGTATGACGGGTATATCCATAAACAGGAGAACTGCAGTATGAACAACGCATTGGGACTGGTTGAAACAAAAGGTCTGGTGGGTGCAATCGAAGCCGCCGATGCCATGGTGAAATCTGCCAACGTGCAGCTGGTGGGCTACGAAAAAATTGGCTCAGGGCTGGTCACCGTGATGGTTCGTGGTGATGTCGGTGCCGTCAAAGCGGCGGTGGACGCGGGTGCTGCGGCGGCAAGTGCCGTGGGCGAAGTGAAATCCTGCCATGTGATCCCGCGCCCGCACAGCGACGTCGAAGCTATTTTACCCAAATCAGCCTGACCGTCAGCGAAAGGAGCACAGCGTGAAGCAATCACTGGGATTACTTGAAGTTAGCGGTCTGGCACTGGCCATCAGTTGCGCGGATGTTATGGCGAAAGCCGCTTCCATCACGCTGCTTGGTATGGAAAAAACCAATGGTTCCGGCTGGACGGTCATCAAAGTCACCGGGGATGTGGCGTCCGTTCAGTCCGCCATTATCACCGGTGCGCATTTTGCCCAGGCGCGTGACGGCCTGGTGGCGCAGAAAGTTATTGCTCGCCCTGCTGACGGGATCATGGCCCTTTCGCCTGAGCCTGTCATTGTTCACCGAGCAGCCGTTGAACCAGCGACGGAGATCAAGGATACGGTGGTACTGCAGGAAACAGCGGCTGAAGAAGTGGTTGAGACCACATCCTCAGCGGCTGAGACCTCGCTTGTCACCTGTAATCTCTGCCTGGATCCACTCTGCCCGCGACAAAAGGGGGAGCCACGCACGCTATGCATTCATAGCGGTCAGCGAGGGGAATAAATATGGATAAGCAGGTTATCGAACATGTTGTCACTCAGGTGTTGGATGAGATGCGTGCGCGTCCCATCCCTCTGGGTATATCGAACCGACACATCCATCTTTCACAACAGGATTTTGACCGGTTGTTTCCCGGGCAAAAGGTGACGGTTAAAAAAGCGCTGTTGCAGCCCGGGTATTTTGCCGCCGAGCAAACCGTCACCCTGGTCGGGCCAAAAGGACAGTTGAAAAACGTTCGCCTGCTCGGCCCGCTGCGGGGCGCCAGCCAGGTTGAGATTTCGCGTACCGATGCCCGAACGCTGGGCGTGTCGGCACCGCTGCGCATGTCCGGCAATCTGGCTGGAACGCCAGGCATCAGGCTGGTCAGCCCCTGGGCGGAAATGGAGCTGCCTGAGGGCGTCATTGTGGCCCAGCGTCATATCCATATGTCGCCGCTTGATGCGCTGGTATTACGCGTATCCCATGGCGATAACGTCCGGGTTGCCATCGAAGGAACCGGGCGTCGGGTTATTTTTGACGATGTCGCCATTCGCGTCTCACCGGGTCTGTTGCTGGAAATGCATATCGATACCGATGAGGCCAATGCCTCCGGCGCCGATGAGTCTGGCGCGTTCGCACGTCTGGTTCCGCGCGCATGAACAGCGAGCAGATGCAGCACATTGTCGAGCTTATCGCGGCCCGGTTGCTTGCCCGGGTCAATAATGCCGTGACCCTGAGTCAGGAGGAGCTACGGCATGGGTCTGCAATGGCGCATTTTTTGACCCACGACACCTTATACGTGCAACAGACAGAGATGGGCTTTTTACACCAACTGGCCGAAGGCGACCAGGACAATACCGCCGTCGCCCATCTGTTCGAAGCCTTTAGTCTGGGGATGCGCGTCACTGTCACCCTCAACAGCCGGTTACTGCGCTGCCTGCCCCTGCGCGCGCTGGCAAAGCTGCCCCTCTCACTTTGTGACGAGCAGCGAAACGGCGTTCATCTCTGTTCCGGCAACCTGGTGAGCTACCGGGATGTTGTGGGGCTGAACGGCGGCTGGCTGGTGACATCGCGTAAAACAATTATCACGGCACTGGCACGTGAGACGCTGACCGCACGGCACATTCGTCTGCTTAAGCAGGAGTAAATCATGCATCTCGCAAAGGTTACGGGTTCGGTGGTTTCAACGCAAAAGTCTGCCTCTCTGGTTGGCAAAAAGCTGCTGCTGGTACGGCGGATTACCGCTGACGGGGAATTACCCCTTAACCCAACACAGGGTGATGAAGTGGCGGTGGACTCCGTGGGGGCAGGTATTGGCGAACTGGTGCTGCTCAGCAGCGGCTCCAGCGCAAGGCATGTGTTTTCTGGCCCCAACGAAGCCATTGATTTGGCGGTTGTGGGCATTGTCGACACCCTGTCGCGCTAAGGAGAAACAATGGCTATCTACACCCGTACAGGCGATGCCGGCACCACTGCGCTGTTCAGCGGCCAACGCGTGAGTAAAACCCATCCCAGGGTTGAGGCCTACGGCACGCTGGATGAACTGAATTCAGCCCTGAGTCTGTGCGCCTGCGCGGTTCGCTCCCCCGAAGCCCGTGCGCTTCTGGAAAAGATTGAACTGCAAATTTTCTGGTTTTGCGCAGAGCTTGCCAGTGAAAGCGAGACGCCCTCCCCGAAGCAGCGTTACATCAGCACCGAAGAAATTGACGCGCTTGAGCAGGCCATCGATGCGGCCATGGCAAAAATCGATAGCGTACACAGCTTTATTTTACCTGGCCGTTGCGAAGCGGCGGCACGCCTGCATTTTGCCCGCACCCTTGCGCGGCGGGCCGAGCGCCGGCTGGTGGAACTAAATGAACAGATCAATGTTCGTCAGGTGCTGCTGCGCTATATCAATCGTCTCTCCGACTGCCTGTTTGCTCTGGCGCGCTTTGAAGACAATCTCGAGCATCAGCAAAAAATCATTCATGAGGTGACGACGCGTTACCGTGCCGCCACGCAAACCCACCCGGCAAAGGATGACCCTATGTCCCTGTCATTTCATGAACTTCATCAACTGGCAAAAGCGGCGCTCACCCGGGCCGGAGAGATCGGTATTCCGGTGGTAATCAGCGTCGTGGATGCCCACGGCATTGAGATGCTGACCTGGCGTATGCCTGATGCCCTGCTGGTCAGTAGCTCCCTGGCGCCGAAAAAGGCCTGGACCGCGGTTGCCATGAAGTCAGCCACACACGAACTCTCCGATGCCGTGCAGCCAGGACGCGCGCTGTATGGCTTAGATGCGCACATGGAAGGCAAGGTGGTGACCTTTGGCGGCGGCTTCCCCCTCTGGCGCGACAACAACATTCTTGGTGGTCTTGGTGTCAGCGGAGGTTCCGTTGAACAGGACATGGATATTGCTCAGACCGCAATTGCGGCGATAAACATGGGAAAAAAACAATGAATTCGACCGATCTGGAAACTCTCATTCGCACCATTCTGAGCGAACAACTCGCACCCGTTGAAGAGAAAAAAGAGTGTGCCGTACAGGGCATTTTTGCCACACCGGCGCAAGCCATTGATGCAGCGCATCAGGCCTTTTTACGCTATCAGCAATGCCCGTTAAAAACCCGCAGTGCCATTATCAGCGGTATTCGCGACGAGCTGGCGCCTCATCTGGCAGTGCTTGCCGAAGAGAGCGCCACTGAAACCGGAATGGGGAATAAAGAAGATAAATTTCTTAAGAATAAAGCCGCTCTGGAAAACACTCCCGGCATTGAAGATCTCACCACCACCGCCTTAACCGGCGACGGCGGTATGGTGCTGTTTGAGTACTCGCCTTTTGGCGTCATTGGCTCGGTCGCCCCCAGCACCAACCCGACGGAAACCATTATTAATAACAGCATCAGCATGCTGGCCGCGGGTAATACCATCTATTTCAGCCCCCATCCGGGCGCGAAAAAAGTGTCACTCAAACTGATACAGATGATTGAGGAGATCGCGTTTCGTCATACTGGTATCCGTAATCTGGTCGTCACCGTTGCTGAACCGACCTTTGAAGCAACCCAGCAGATGATGGCTCACCCCAAAATTGCCCTGCTGGCCATTACCGGGGGACCCGGCATTGTACTGATGGGGTTGAAAAGCGGTAAAAAAGTGGTTGGCGCGGGTGCGGGTAACCCGCCCTGCATCGTGGATGAAACCGCTGATTTGGTGAAAGCCGCGGAAGACATCATTAACGGGGCCTCCTTTGACTACAACCTGCCGTGCATTGCGGAAAAAAGCCTGATTGTGGTCGATTGCGTTGCCGATCGCCTGATGCAACAGATGCAGGCCTTTGGCGCACTGCGTATTACCGGGAACGATATCGATAAGCTGCGTGCGGTGTGCATTATTGATGGCGTCGCCAACAAAAAGCTGGTGGGGAAAAGCCCGGCCACCATTCTGCAAGCCGCAGGGTTGAGTGTGCCCCCCAAAGCGCCACGGCTGCTGATCGCCGAAGTGGCCGGTGATGATCCCCTGGTCACCGCAGAGCAACTGATGCCTGTGTTGCCTGTTGTTCGGGTGGCGGATTTTGACGCCGCGCTGGCGCTGGCGCTGGTGGTTGAAGAAGGGTTGCACCACACGGCAGTCATGCATTCACAAAACGTCTCCCGCTTAAACCTGGCGGCACGCAGCCTGCAAACCTCCATCTTTGTCAAAAACGGGCCGTCTTACGCAGGCATCGGCGTCGGTGGCGAAGGCTTTACCACCTTTACCATCGCCACGCCGACGGGTGAAGGCACAACATCGGCAAAAACCTTCGCCCGCTCGCGCCGTTGCGTGCTGACGAACGGCTTTTCGATTCGCTAAACGGGGTTGTTATGAACAGATTTTCGCTGCAAACACGGCTCTATAGCGGAACAGGTAGCCTTGAGGTGTTGAAGCGCTTTCGCGGGAAGCACATCTGGATTATCTGCGATGGCTTTCTGGCTCACTCGCCATTAATTGAGATGCTAAAGCAGGCGATCCCGGCAGAAAATCAGGTCAGTGTCTTTAGCGATATCACACCGGATCCCACGATTGCGACCGTGGTCGAAGGTATTACGCAAATGCAGACGCTCAGACCACATGTGGTGATGGGTTTTGGCGGTGGATCCGCGCTGGATGCCGCCAAAGCCATTGTCTGGTTCAGTAAGCAGCTCGGTATTGATATCGAAACCTGCGTCGCCATTCCGACCACCAGCGGGACGGGGTCGGAGGTGACCAGCGCCTGTGTTATCAGCGACCCGCAAAAAGGGATCAAATACCCGCTTTTCGACAATGCGCTATACCCGGACATTGCCATTCTCGACCCGATGCTGGTCGTGAGCGTCCCTCCGGCGATTACCGCGAATACCGGACTGGATGTCCTGACCCATGCGCTGGAAGCCTACGTTTCGCCGAAAGCCAGCGACTTCACCGATGCGCTGGCAGAAAAAGCGACGCAACTGGTGTTTCAGTACCTGCCTGTTGCCGTGCGCGACGGCGAGTGTCTGGCCACCCGCGGGAAAATGCACAATGCCTCCACCCTTGCAGGTATGGCATTTAGCCAGTCCGGTCTGGGGATTAACCATGCGATTGCCCACCAGTTGGGCGGGCAATTTCACCTGCCGCACGGTCTGGCTAATGCCCTGTTGCTTAGCGCCGTCATTCAGTTCAATGCGCAGGATAAACGTGCGGCGCGCCGCTATGCGCGACTGGCAAAAGCCTGTCATTTCTGCCCGCCCGCCGCCAATGAGCAGGTGGCGGTTAATGCGCTGGTCCGCCAGATTGAGCAGCTTAAAAAGCAGTGCAATATCCCCTCATTCGCCAGCGCCCTGAAGACCACGCCCCACCATTTTCGGGAGCGTATTCCCGCCATGGTGGAGGCCGCGCTGGCCGATGTCACCATCAAAACGACCCCGCGTCCTGCTGACGCTGCGGCTATCCGTCACCTGCTGGAGGAATTATTGTGAGTGAAGCCGCTGTTCTCTCGCCGTCCTTTGGAGAGCTGAGCCAGGTATCGGCTGACACCATTCGCGACAGAGTGCGTGCCGCCGGTGTGGTTGGTGCAGGTGGCGCCGGATTTCCGACTTACGTCAAACTTGCGGCCAAAGTGGACATTTTTCTGATCAACGCCGCCGAATGCGAGCCAATGCTGAAGGTGGATCAGCAGCTTATGCCCCAACAGGCACCGCGTCTGATTCGCGGTATTCTCTATGGCATGACGGCCACTGGCGCAACCCAGGGGATCATCGCCCTTAAAGAGAAATATCAGCCGGCAATAGAGGCGCTCACGCTACTGCTGCCCCCGCAGATCCGCCTGCATATTCTGCCTGATGTTTATCCCGCCGGCGATGAAGTCATCACTATCTGGCTGGCAACCGGTCGCCGGGTGCCGCCCGCAGCGCTGCCAACAAGCGTTGGCGTGGTGGTGAACAACGTACAAACGGTACTGAATATCGCGCGGGCGGTTGAACAGCAATACCCCGTCACCCGCCGCACGTTAACGGTTAATGGTGCTGTCCGCCATCCGCTGACCGTCACCGTCCCTTTAGGCATCTCTCTGCGTGAAGTGCTGGCGCTGGCAGGCGGAGCCACCGTCGATGATCCGGGTTTTATCAACGGGGGGCCGATGATGGGCGGGCTGATTACCTCTCTGGATACGCCGGTGACCAAAACCACCGGCGGTCTGTTGGTGCTTCCCAAAGCGCATCCGCTGATCCAGCGCCGTATGCAGGACGATCGCACCGTGCTGACTATCGCCCGGACGGTATGTGAACACTGCCGACTGTGCACCGATCTGTGCCCGCGCCACATCATTGGGCATGAACTCTCCCCGCACCTGCTGGTACGGGCCGTCAATTATCAGAACGTCGCCACCCCTTCAACGTTGCTCAGCGCGCTGACCTGTTCTGAGTGCAACGTTTGCGAAAGCGTTGCCTGCCCGGTGGGAATTTCGCCGATGAGGGTTAACCGCCTGCTGAAAGCGGAACTCCGTGCCAGCGGCGCCCGTTACGAAGGTCCGCTGCGTGAAGCGGATGAAATGGCGCGCTATCGTCTGACGCCGGTGAAACGCCTGATAAGCAAACTGGGGCTGAGAGACTGGTACCAGCCAGCCCCGATGGAAGAGATGAGCACCGAACCTTCGCAGGTGGTCCTTCCTCTACGCCAGCACATCGGCGCACCCGCAACCCCCTGCGTCCGGCAGGGAGAGCGGGTTTCGCGTGGTCAGTGTATTGCCGATGTGCCCCTGGGGGCTCTGGGGGTTTCGCTCCATGCCAGCATCGACGGTGTTATTGCGTCGGTGACAGATCAGGCTATTACAGTTGTACGAGGATAACCATGTCACAAGCCATTGGAATACTTGAACTTACCAGCATCGCAAAAGGCATGGAGCTTGGCGATGTCATGTTAAAAAGCGCCAACGTGACGCTGCTGGTCAGCAAAACCCTGTGCCCCGGAAAATTCCTGCTGATGATTGGCGGGGATGTGGGCGCGGTTCAGCAGGCAATTGCCGCCGGTGACAGCAAGGCGGGTGAAATGCTGGTAGACAGCATTGTGCTCCCCAATATTCATGCTTCTGTTCTGCCCGCCATTAGCGGACTCAACGCGGTGGAGAACCGTCAGGCTGTCGGCATAGTGGAAACCTGGAGCGTCGCGGCCTGTATCAGTGCCGCCGATCGCGCCGTGAAAGCGGCGAATGTAACGCTGGTGCGCGTGCATATGGCATTCGGTATTGGGGGAAAATGTTACATGGTGGTAGCGGGCGATATCTCAGACGTTGAAAACGCGGTCACTGTTGCCAGTGAAAGCGCTGGAGAAAAAGGGTTACTGGTGTATCGCTCGGTGATCCCCCGCCCTCATGAAGCCATGTGGCGACAAATTGTGGAGGGCTAATGGAAACACAACGCAGTACGGAACGCATGATCCAGGAGTATGTGCCCGGTAAACAAGTCACCCTGGCGCACCTGATTGCCAACCCCGGCAAGGAACTCTACAAAAAACTGGGGCTGAGCGAAACGGCATCAGCTATAGGGATCCTGACCATTACGCCCAGCGAGGCCTCCATTATTGCCTGTGATATCGCGACCAAATCCGGGGCCGTCGAGATCGGTTTTATTGACCGTTTCACCGGGGCCGTGGTGCTGACGGGGGATGTGTCTTCGGTGGAATATGCCCTGCGCCAGGTAACCCGATCGCTTGGCGAAATGTTGCAGTTCACCACCTGCCCGGTGACACGGACCTGATGCCATGAAAAGAATGATGCTTATCGGCCCGAGCCTGTGCGGCAAAACCACCCTGATCCAGAGTTTACGCGGGGAGGCGATTCACTACCAAAAAACCCAGGCGATTATCTGGTCGCCAGAAACCATAGATACACCAGGCGAATACATTGAAAACCGCTGCCTGTACAGTGCGCTGTTAACCAGCGCCTGCGAGGCCGATGTCATCGCTCTGGTGCTGAATGCCGACGCCCAGTGGTGCCCGTTTTCCCCTGGTTTCACCTTACCGATGAATCGCCCAACCATCGGGATCATCACCAAAACAGACCTCGCGCAGGACGAACAAATTACCCGTACAGCCCAATGGCTGGTGCAGTCCGGCGCCCAACAACTTTTCTTCACCAGCGCGCAAACCGGAAAAGGTATCGCGCAGGTGATGGACTATCTTCAACCCCAGGAGCTTTCATGTCCCGCACCATAATGGCGGTCAACGCCGGTAGTTCTTCCCTGAAATTTCAGCTACTTACTATGCCTGCTGGTACCCTGTTGTGCCAGGGTCTGATTGAGCGCATAGGCTTACCTGATGCTATTTTCACGCTGAAACAGGGGGAGCAAAAATGGCAGGAAACGCGCGCGATCCCTGACCATAAAGAAGCCGCCACCCTGCTGCTGGAAAAACTGCTTTCGCACAATATCATCCCGTCTTTGCAGGCGATTGACGGCGTCGGCCACCGTGTGGCTCACGGGGGCGAAACCTTTAAAGATTCAGCACTGATTACCGACGACGCGCTTGCAGAAATCGAGCGACTGGCCGAACTGGCGCCGCTGCACAATCCGGTTAACGCTGCGGGGATCCACATCTTTAAACAGGCATTACCCCATGCCCCGGCCGTTGCTGTATTCGACACCTCTTTTCATCAGACGCTGGAACAAAGCGCATTTATCTACCCCCTGCCCTGGCGCTACTACGATGAGCTGGGCATCCGTCGATACGGCTTCCACGGTACCAGTCATAAATATGTCAGCCAGTTGATGGCGGAGAAACTCGGGGTCCCGTTAAGTGCGCTGCGGGTCATCACTTGTCACCTGGGCAACGGTAGCAGCCTGTGCGCCATCAAAGGTGGGCGCTCAGTGAATACGTCGATGGGCTTTACACCGCAATCCGGCGTAATGATGGGTACCCGCAGTGGTGACATTGACCCGTCTATTTTGCCATGGGTCGCGTTGCGGGAAGGGAAAACGCCAGCCCAATTGAATACCCTATTAAATAATGAATCCGGGCTGCTGGGCGTCTCCGGCGTCTCGAATGATTTTCGCGATGTGGAGCAGGCGGCAAATGACGGCAACGAGCGCGCAGCCCTAGCGTTAACCCTTTTTGCCGAGCGCATTCGCGCCACAATCGGCAGCTACATTATGCAACTGGGGGGACTGGACGTACTGTTATTCACCGGAGGGATTGGTGAAAACTCAGCCCGCGCAAGGGAGGCAATTTGTCGGGATCTCCACTTCCTTGGCCTGGACGTCGATGCGCAAAAGAACCAGCGTAATGCCACTTTTATTCAAACTGAACATTCCGTGGTCAAAGTGGCGGTGATTAACACCAACGAAGAGTTGATGATTGCCCGTGACGTGATGCGTATTGCTCTGCCTGCCAGTGTGGAGAGCGCGGCATGACAGGTAAAGTCTGGCTGGTCGGGGCCGGTCCCGGCGATCCGGAATTGCTTACCGTGAAAGGTCTGAACTGCCTGCGTAAAGCCGAGGCCGTCGTGTTTGACCGCCTGGTTAATCCGCAGTTATTGCAGGAAGCACCTGCGGATTGCGAATTTCATGATGTGGGCAAAGAGGCCAATTGCCACCCTATCCCGCAGCCACAAATCAATCAAATCCTGATCGACTGCGCCCGACGTGGGCTCAATGTGGTGCGCTTAAAAGGCGGCGACCCTTTTGTCTTCGGGCGCGGAAGCGAAGAGCTGCTGGCGTTACGTGAACAAGGACTGGCGGTGGAGGTCGTGCCAGGCATCACTTCCGCCATCGGCGGACTGGCCGCCGCAGGCATCCCCGTCACCCACCGGCATTGCGCTTCCAGCTTTCATGTCGTCACCGGTCATTTGCAGGAGGGCAAAGAACCTCAGGACTGGCAGAAGCTGGCGGGTCTTTCAGGCACTCTGGTTATCCTGATGGGGATGTCGCAAATTCGTACCATCTGCGCGGCATTGCTGGATGCAGGGAAAGCAGCAAATACGCCGGCGGCGGTGGTGATGCGTGCCAGTACTCCGCACCAGCAGGTAGTCAGTGCGCCGCTGTCGCAACTGGCGGAAAAAAGTGAGGCTGCGGGCTTTCACGCACCGGCGCTGATTGTTATCGGCGAGGTGGTGTCACTACGAGAAATCCTGGCCTTTAGCCGATCGGCGTGACACTATCCAGGCGGTATTCTTTTTAAGAGAGGTTAAACGTGGCGCTGGCGCGGTGTCCTGCATCCTGCGGTGAAATCATTCAGGGATGGATCGAGGGCAGTGAAAAACTGGTCTCCTGCCCGATCGACTGGTACAGCGAGGTTGAAATTACCCGTGGCTCACCGCGGGGGGATGAGCGCCCGCTGGTCAGGGCAATGGTCAACCAGGTGCTGGCACACTGGCAATTGCCCGCCTCTCTGAGTCCGCATATTCGTATTGACTGTCGTTCGACCATCCCCGTTGCCAAGGGGATGGCGAGCAGCACGGCAGATATTGCGGCAACCGCCGTGGCCACCTCCCGCCATTTTGGCTATTCACTTGATGAAGCCACGCTCGCCCGCCTGTGCGTCAGCCTGGAGCCGACCGACAGCACCGTTTTCCGTCATCTCACCCTTTTTGATCACAATACGGCCAGCACCCATATCGCCTGCAAAGGCCTGCCCGCAATGGACATCCTGCTACTGGAAAGCCCTCTGACGCTTCGCACCGAAGACTATCATCGCCTGCCACGACAGCAGATATTGCAGGCCAGTGCCGGGGAACTCGACAAAGCATGGCAACTGGTACAAAAAGCCTGTGAGCACAACTCACCGGCGCTGCTCGGGCAGGCTGCCACGCGCAGTGCCAGCGTCAGCCAGCGTCTGTTACCCAAACCGGGTTTTGATACCCTGGTGGCACTGGTTGAAGAATGCGATCTGTACGGCTTAAACGTCGCACATAGCGGCAGCGTGGTTGGGTTACTTCTGGATCGTGAAAAACACGATGTTGAAGAGATAAGCTGGCGACTGGATGCTCCGGCATTACAGGCTCACTGGCCAAAGCGTCATTTACTACGGATGGTGGAGGGCGGCGTAAAAGAACGGTGAGAGAGGCCTCTCACCGCAGGATGATTTATTCTGCTTTGATTTCAACAGGTTTTTGCTCACCCATCGATTTCAGTTTCTTGGAGATTTCGCGACGCTCTTTCGAGATTTCAGCATTTTTGATGATGTAATCGTCCACGCGATCTTCGTAGTCGCTTTTCATGCTGGCGATAATGCCCTGAATGGCTTCAACGCTCATACCCGGCTTGATGTAGTCGCTCAGGTTGTCCAGCAGCAGCACACGCTTCTGGTTGTCACGGATCTTTTTCTCAACGTCCTGGATTTCGCGTTGCAGTTTATTCTTACGGCGGAACAGACGAACAAACTCCAGTACGTCCTGGAATGAAGGCTTAATTGTTTCCATTTTGGCACCCCTGATAATGTAAGATTCGGATTCGTTAAAGCAACCGCTAAAGGGTAGACCTTACTTTTAGCCGTCGCTGATGACAATGGTTTACCCGTCATACTTCAAGCTGTATGTGCGTTGGCTGTTCTCGTTCACCCGAATCACTTACCTAAGTAAGCTCATCGGGACTCGCTCGCTTGCCGCCTGCCTGCAACTCGAATTAATTAGGGTAATGTTCTTCCCCTATCATAACCTCAAATCTGGCTGAATCGAAACAAGCCGCCATCTTTTCGGGATTATATGCAGTTTATTTGCGCAGCGCCCGGCAAATCAGATGCGACATCAATTCAAGCTGGCGCGCCAGTTCCATACTCAGCCACACATACCCGTGGATGGAGTTTTCGGCAAGCGCATCCCCCTGATGTTCGCGCAGGAGCTCGCGCAATTCAGCCACAATATCATTGAGTTTTTCGCTGTTGGCGATAATCGGCTGGGGATTTCCTTCATATAAGGCATGGGCGATCGTCAGCAGGGTTTGCTGGGTCATTTGCTGCGTTTCACGCAGCGTATGCGCGTTAAGCATCACAAAATGACTGGAACGCGAAGCCCAGTAGGCATTGATTTGCAGCTCAAGCATACACACCATATTGCGACTGACGGTCTGGATGGCTTCAAAAATCGCTTTTTGAATGTGCGTCTCTTTACTGGCCGGGGTGATGAGACCACGGATTTTGACCACGTCGTTGAGGATTTTTTGCAGGTGTTTTTCCAGTCGTGGACGCTCCACCAGGTTCATCGAAAAACCCGCCTGGTAAACGCGATTAAAGGCCGTTACGTAGCTGGCCATCTGAATACGCCAGTGTATAAAAGCCCGCTGCGGCCAGATGCCGGTAAAAAGCATCGCCAGCAAAGAACCAAAAATCACATCGCCGCTTCGCCAGAGTGCGGTTTCCATATCACCGGCTGGTGCACCCACCACCACCGAAAGCGTAATACCGATAAGCAAAGCCTGGTACGGTTTTTTCCCCAGCGCCAGCCAGCCGCAGAGGAACATGGCTCCGGCACACCACAACAGCATAACCGGCAGAGAGAGAAGCTCCAGCTTAAGGGCAATCAACCCCAGCACCGAACCACAGATGGTGCCGCCAATACGATCAAAGGCGCGGGGAACCACGTTTCCCCAGAAGGATATCGGCCCCATCACCACCACCAGGGTAATCAATGGCCATGTACCCTCAGGAATATTCAGCAATCGCACCAGCAGAAACGTCAGGATAAAGGCCAGTGCGATACGAACCCCGTGGACGACGCGGTAATGACGATAAAGGCGAATTTCAAAAGGACTGAGTGATTTGTCGGGGCGCACACCCGCTCTCCGGTCAAAAAAACGAAGGCGCAATTGTAGCGATTTTTCTGCGGCAGGGATCACTGTCCAGAACAAAAAAAGTAACGAATAAGGTGTACTAGCTCAGACCTGATCTGACAGTTACCGGTTATTTATACAGGTGTCTGTCAGATTAAATCTGGTTCAGATTT
>NZ_CBFFRJ010000040.1:0-39862 GCF_965644225.1 Phytobacter sp. V91
ATGCTTCCATCGGGAATAAGGATCTGGCAGCCTGAGTTCCCAACTAAAATACTCTCCAGGAAAACCGGGGCGGTTCAGTCTGCTGCAACGCTTCCCTTCCAGTCGTCATACTGAACATGAGCCTTAAAGTGTTCTTTTTCCATCTTATTAATCCTTTGCTGTGGGTAGTCAAAGGTAGCGTAGCGCAGATTTTGGACAATACAAGCCATAAAGCCCCGTTAGTGGTACAAGCAACAAGCAGAGCGTAGCGACTTCATCAGATTGTCAGAAGGATCACACCTTATCAGGGTGCTCGTGTACCGTTAGGAGCGTGAGCGAAGCGCTGGCAGAGCCGGATCTGTAGCTACCGGGGCATTACCACTATTCACCTGTTTACGCAGCCACAAGGCCGCACATCGGGCTTAAAATGCGTGTGATCAGTCTGTCGATGACATAACAATGCCAGGGTGGGCTTTTTCTTCACGTTTTACTATCGCGGTGTGAGGATGCAACTGCCGCCAACGCTGAGTTATACTGTCATCTCACCATGTAACTTAGCGTGACAGTTACCAAGGGCGGATCACAATGGTAGAACCCATAGGCGACTAAAATAGGTAACTATTTAAGTTGCTGGCAGAGAAGACTTTCAAGGCTTCTCCACAAGGGGAGAGATCTGGAGCGGGCGAAGGGAATCGAACCCTCTTATAGAGCTTGGGAAGCTCTCGTTCTACCATTGAACTACACCCGCTTCGGTGTGTGACAGGCATTATAGACCTAACGCGCCGCCAGGCAAGCGTTTAAGCGACTAACTGACCATAAATTAGTCGCTTAGCTGATATTTTAACATTTAGGCGGGCTGCCCTGGGGTGGCAAATAACGCAGCGGATCGATAGCCGTCGCCTTATAGCGTATCTGGAAGTGCAACCGCACTGAATCGGTATCGGTGCTGCCCATGGTGGCAATTTTCTGCCCAATCTTCACGCTTTGCCCGTTGTTGACCAGGATAGTGTCGTTGTGGGCGTAAGCCGTCATGTACTCTTCACTATGCTTGATCATGATGAGATTGCCGTAACCACGTAGCTGATTACCGGCGTAGACCACCTTCCCTGCACCGGATGCGTAAACCGCCTGCCCACGTTGCCCCGCAATATCAATCCCTTTGTTGCCCCCGTCGGAGGTGGAATAGGTCATCACCACCTTGCCGGTGGTCGGCCAGCGCCAGCAGCGTTGCCCCACTGGCGGCCACGAGGAGAGCGGCACCGCAGACGAAGGGACGACTTTGGCGGTTTTGGTCGCGCCTTTTGCTGAGGATGATTTGGACGCGCTATTGAGCTTCAGCCGCTGCCCCACCTCAATGGTATAGGGTGGCGAAATGCCGTTCAGCCGGGCCAGGTCTCGCACGCTGGTGCCCGTCTGCCGTGAGATTTTATACAGCGTATCCCCACGTTTGACCGTGTAAACATCCCCACTACTGGACGACTGGCTCCCGGCGCATCCCGCCAGCAACAGGGCAATGGCCAGACAGCTGGCAATCTGAAAAGGGGTTCTCGTCAGGCTTCCTGCGCTCACAACAGATCCTCAAAGCAAATAAATGGCGTCTTAGTTTAGCAGCCAGAGACGGGATGCCAACCTTTCAGTGATTGTTGTGCATAAAGGGGTAGCCCTGAGCAATAATTGCCATAACTTCCGGCAGCCAGTTCATCGTCGGGACTTTAACCAGCGCCGGGAAAAACACCTGCGGCGAGGGAAGGCCTCCACCACATGGCAGTGAGGCAGTTTTGCCGCATCCACTTCTGAGGATGGCAACTGGGTTGCCGCTGCCAGGCTGGACTCCAGCCATTCCAGAATCACACCCGTCTGAGTAACGAGCATAATAACCTGCGGGTTGCCCCCGGCTTTACGCCACAGGTCAATCCCCTGTGCGAGCGGTCTTATTATGGCGGCCACCGGGCTACGTATCTGCAATATCAAACCCTTCCCGGTCGCCAATATGTTACCCGGGCTTTTGCTGGTAATGCCTTTTTCCGCTCTGTGGGGCAAACTCTTTGCCTGATTGTTGATATAATCATCTCTCGCCCGGTGGCGCTATCTGTTGCGCCATTTGGCGTTTCAAGAGCTGGAGCTGGAATGGTTATTCAAGAACACGTTATTTTGCTTAACGATCAGGGACAGGAAATCGGCACACTGGAGAAGTACGCCGCCCACACGTCAGATACCCCGCTGCACCTGGCATTCTCTTGCTGGTTGTTTAATCACCTTGGCGAGTGTCTGGTAACCCGCCGCGCCCTGGGCAAAAAAGCCTGGCCCGGAGTCTGGACCAATTCCGTCTGCGGCCATCCGCAGTCCGGTGAAACCCCGGAGCAGGCCATCGTTCGTCGTTGCCGCTTTGAAGCGGGTGTTGAGATTATCGATATCACCACCGTTGCTGCGGAATTCCGTTACCGGGAAACCGATCCTTCGGGCATCGTCGAAAATGAAATCTGCCCGGTTTTTGCCGCCCAGGTCATAGGTCCGCTGGCGATAAATCCGGAGGAAGTCATGGCGCATCAGTGGGTCGCGCTGGAATCGTTGTTTAGCGCCCTGGATGCGACGCCCTGGGCTTTCAGCCCCTGGATGACGCAGGAAGCGCTGCTTGCCAGAGATAAGCTCCGGCAATTTGCCGCTACCGTCAGGCAATAAAAAACCCCACGTTTTACGGTGGGGTTTGAGTGCGTCTGTAAGACTTATTTCACCGGGCGCATGGCCGGGAACAGGATAACGTCGCGGATGGTGTGGCTGTTGGTAAACAGCATCACCATGCGGTCAATACCGATGCCCAGACCCGCGGTTGGCGGCAGACCATGTTCCAGTGCGGTGACATAGTCTTCGTCATAGAACATCGCTTCATCATCACCCGCATCTTTGGCGTTCACCTGATCCTGGAAACGCTGGGCCTGATCTTCCGCATCGTTCAGCTCGCTAAAACCGTTACCGATTTCACGGCCACCGATGAAGAATTCAAAGCGGTCGGTGATTTCCGGGTTCACGTCGTTACGGCGCGCCAGCGGAGAAACCTCTGCCGGATATTCGGTGATAAAGGTCGGCTGGATCAGATGGGCTTCAGCCACTTCTTCAAAGATTTCGGTCACGATACGACCCAGACCCCAGCTCTTCTCAACTTTGATGCCAATGCTTTGGGCAATAGCTTTCGCGGAGTCGAAGTTATCCAGATCCGCCATATTGGTTTCCGGACGGTACTTCGCAATGGCTTCGCGCATGGTCAGTTTTTCAAACGGCTTACCGAAATCAAACACTTCGTCGCCGTAAGGCACTGCGGTGTTACCCAGAATGTCCTGAGCCAGCGTGCGGAACAGGGATTCGGTCAGTTCGATCAAATCTTTGTAATCCGCATACGCCATATAGAGTTCCATCATGGTGAACTCTGGGTTATGGCGCACGGAGATGCCTTCGTTACGGAAGTTACGGTTGATCTCGAACACGCGATCAAAGCCGCCGACCACCAGACGCTTGAGGTACAGTTCCGGCGCGATACGCAGGTACATGTCCAGATCCAGCGCATTATGATGGGTGATAAACGGACGTGCGGAAGCGCCGCCTGGGATCGCCTGCATCATCGGGGTTTCGACTTCCATAAAGTCGCGATTGACCATGAACTGGCGAATACCGGCCATAATCTGCGAACGGATTTTAAAGGTATTACGGGATTCATCGTTCGAGATGAGATCCAGGTAGCGCTGACGATAGCGCGCTTCCTGATCCTGCAAACCATGGAATTTGTCCGGCAGCGGGCGCAGGGCTTTGGTCAGCAGACGCAGTTCGGTACAGTGAATCGACAGCTCGCCGGTTTTCGTCTTGAACAGCTTGCCTTTCGCGCCGAGGATATCGCCCAGATCCCACTTCTTGAACTGCTCGTTGTAGACGCCTTCCGGCAGATCGTCACGGGCCACGTACAGCTGAATACGGCCACCCACATCCTGTAAGGTAACGAAAGAGGCTTTACCCATAATGCGGCGAGTCATCATACGACCCGCGACGGCAACCTCAATACCCAGCGCTTCCAGCTCTTCGTTCTCTTTCGCATCGAAGTCAGCGTGCAGTTGGTCTGAGGTATGGTCACGACGAAAATCATTCGGGAACGGCAGACCTTGCTCGCGCAGGTGCGCCAGCTTCTCGCGGCGGGTTTTCAGTTCATTATTAAGATCGATTGCCGCGTCAGCGCCCTGTGCTTGTTGTTCAGACATGTTGGTTCCTCATAACCCTGCTTTCAAACTTGCTTCGATAAATTGATCCAGGCTACCGTCCAGCACCGCCTGCGTGTTACGGGTTTCAACACCGGTACGCAAGTCTTTAATGCGGGAGTCGTCCAGGACATACGAACGGATCTGGCTGCCCCAGCCGATGTCAGATTTGTTATCTTCCATCGCCTGTTTCTCGGCATTTTTCTTCTGCATCTCCAGCTCATAAAGCTTCGCTTTCATCTGCTTCATGGCCTGGTCTTTGTTTTTATGCTGTGAGCGATCGTTCTGGCACTGGGTTACCGTGTTGGTCGGGATGTGCGTAATACGCACCGCCGATTCAGTACGGTTAACGTGCTGACCGCCCGCACCGGATGCGCGATACACATCGATACGCAGATCTGCCGGGTTGATTTCGATATCAATATCGTCGTCCACTTCCGGGTAAACAAAGGCGGAACTAAACGATGTATGACGGCGACCGCCGGAGTCAAACGGGCTCTTACGGACCAGACGATGGACGCCGGTTTCAGTGCGCAACCAGCCGTAAGCATAATCACCGATAATCTTGATGGTGACGGACTTGATCCCCGCAACTTCACCTTCAGACTCTTCGATGATCTCGGTTTTAAAGCCGCGCGCTTCCGCCCAGCGCAGATACATGCGCGTCAGCATGCTGGCCCAGTCCTGGGCTTCAGTACCGCCGGAACCCGCCTGGATATCAAGGTAGCAGTCGGCGTTATCATACTGGCCGGAGAACATGCGGCGGAATTCAAGCTGCGCCAGCTTCTCTTCCAGAACATCAAGTTCGGCGACAGCTTCGTTGAAGGTATCTTCATCGTCAGCTTCAACCGCCAGCTCCAGCAGACCGGAAACATCTTCCAGCCCCTGAGTCATTTGATCGAGCGTTTCTACGATGGCTTCGAGGGAGGAACGTTCTTTACCCAGCGCCTGAGCGCGTTCAGGTTCGTTCCAGACGTCCGGCTGTTCCAGCTCGGCGTTTACTTCTTCAAGACGCTCTTTCTTGGCATCATAGTCAAAGATACCCCCTGAGAACGTCGGAACGTCCTGTGAGGTCTTGAATGCGGTTATTTACCGGATTGATTTCAAACATGGTCTGTTTTCTTTTAATGGACTAGTCAAAATGCGGTGATAAGGGCGGAATTGTAGCGGATCCACGCCCTTATTAGTAGAGATTACTGGCGCTAAATTGGCCAGATATTTTCGATAATCAGCTGCACACTACGGTTACCGCGAAACTCATTCACATCCAGCTTGTAAGCGACGGTCACCTGACGCACGCCGTTATCCGGCCAGCATCCGGTGTCGACATTAAAGGCAATACCATCCAGCAGCGGCCCGCCGCCTACCGGTTCCAACATTACTTTCAGGTGCCGTTCGCCCACCAGCCGCTGTTGCAGAAGACGAAACTCGCCGTCGAACATCGGCTCCGGGAACATTTGCCCCCAGGGTCCGGCTTCGCGCAGCATCTCAGCAATCTCGAGGGTCATCTCCCCTGCCGCGAGCGGGCCGTCAGAAACAATTTCCCCCTGCAACAAAGAAGGGTCCAGCCATTCGGTGACCAGCTCGCCAAAACAGCGCTGGAACTCATCGAAGCGGGACTCTTCAAGCGACAGCCCGGCAGCCATCGCATGACCGCCAAACTTAAGCATCAGGCCAGGATAAAGAGTATCCAGGCGCTCCAGCGCATCACGCATATGCAGCCCCTGAATGGAGCGGCCTGAGCCTTTCAGCGTGCCCTCACCCGCCGGGGCAAAGGCAATAACCGGGCGATGAAAACGCTCTTTAATGCGAGAGGCGAGGATCCCCACCACGCCCTGGTGCCAGTCAGGATGGTACATCGCCAGCCCGCCGGGAAGGGTGTCGCGGCTGCGCTCCAGTTTCTCACAAAGCTGCAGGGCTTCCGCCTGCATCCCCTGCTCTATCTCTTTGCGCGTCTGGTTAAGCGCATCGAGTTCACTGGCCAGCATCCGGGCTTCGCCGAGATTCTCGCTTAACAGCAGCGCCACGCCAACGGACATATCATCCAGCCGTCCGGCGGCGTTCAGGCGCGGCCCCAGCGCAAAACCGAGATCGCTGGCAGCCAGCTTTTGCGCATCGCGGTTGGCCACTTCCAGCAGGGCTTTAATGCCGGGCCGGCATTTTCCGGCACGAATGCGGCTTAAGCCTTGCCAGGTCAGGATGCGGTTATTGGCATCCAGTGGCACCACATCCGCGACCGTCCCCAGCGCCACCAGATCAAGCAGCTCAGCCAGGTTGGGGATCGCAATACCACGGGTTTCAAACCAGCCGTTATCACGCAGGTGGCTACGTAACGCCAGCATCAGATAAAACGCCACGCCAACGCCTGCCAGAGACTTCGAAGGGAAGCAGCATTCACGCAGATTGGGATTAATGATGGCTTCGGCAGCGGGCAACGTATCGCCCGGCAGATGGTGATCGGTCACCAGCACCGGGATCCCCAACTGATGCGCCCGCTCAACGCCAGCGTGCGAGGAGATACCGTTATCCACCGTGAGGATAAACTGCGCGCCACGCGCGTGGGCCTGATCCACCACTTCCGGGCTCAGACCGTAGCCATCTTCAAAACGATTGGGCACCAGAAAGGCGATATTTTCGCCGCCCAGCGCCCTGAGTGCCAGTACGCTGAGTGCGGTGCTGGTTGCGCCATCGGCGTCAAAATCGCCCACCACCATAATGCGCAGCCCGTCGCGCAGAGCGCGAGAGAGAACCGCTACCGCGTTATCGATCCCGTGCAGTTGCTGCCACGGGAGCATACCTTTAACGCTGCGTTCCAGCTCACTGGCCTGACTTACGCCCCGACTGGCGTATAACCGACTCAACAGCGGGTGTAAATGGGCTGGCAGCGCCGCCGCGTCTTTCTCTTCACGGCGGCGAAGTTGTATTTCAGATTTCACAGGAATTACTTACCGCCCGTCTGTTTTTGATGTTCATCGAGGAAGGCTTTCATCTCTTTTGGCCCCTGGTAGCCCGGCACCACATAACCGTTGCTCAACACAATCGCTGGCGTACCGTTGATGCCAAACTGCACGCCCAGGGCATAGTGATCGGCAATATCAACATCACAACTTGCCGGCTGTACGCCTTTGCCGCCCATCGCATCATCAAAGGCTTTGTTGCGGTCTTTGGCGCACCAGATGGCTTTCATATCTTTCTCGGCCTGGCTCTGAAGCCCCTGACGCGGGAAGGCCAGATAACGGATGGTGATGCCCAGCGCATTGTAGTCCGCCATCTCTTCATGCAGCTTATGGCAGTAGCCACAGGTGATGTCGGTAAACACCGTGATCACATGTTTTTCCTGCGGAGCTTTATAAACAATCATCTCTTTTTCGAGGGCGTTGAGATGGGTCATCAGCAGCTGGTTGGTCACATTAACCGGCATCGCGCCGCTTACGTCATACATCGGCCCCTGGATAATATGTTTGCCATCTTCAGTCACGTAAAGCACGCCGCTGTCGGTAAGTACGGTTTTCAGACCGGCTACCGGCGCTGGCTGGATCTCAGAACTCTGAACACCCAGTTTTGCCAGGGATTGCTTAATTGCCGCGTCATCGGCATGGGCATTGCCTGTCAGTGCTGCCGCCATCAGGGTCAATGCAATGAAACCTTTTTTCATAACCTTTCCTTAAAAAACCTGCCGTCACGCCCGTGGGTGATGCTGTTGATGAAGCTGTCGCAGTCGCTCAGTCGCAACATGCGTATAAATTTGCGTGGTGGAGAGATCGCTATGGCCAAGCAACATCTGGACCACGCGTAAGTCTGCACCATGATTCAGTAAATGCGTAGCAAACGCATGACGTAAAACGTGCGGCGAGAGCTTTTCGCTATCAATCCCCGCAAGCTGCGCATAGTGTTTGATGCGATGCCAGAAGGTCTGTCGCGTCATCTGCTGCGCGCGCTGGCTGGGAAACAACACATCAATAGAGACGCCGTTTAACAGCCAGGGCCGACCATGTTCGAGATAGTTTTCGACCCAGTAAACAGCCTCTTCGCCCAGCGGCACCAGACGCTCTTTGTTCCCTTTACCGATGACCCGCACCACGCCCTGACGCAAGCTGATGTCGCTCATGGTCAGCCCCACCAGTTCGGAGACACGCAGGCCCGTGGCATACAATACTTCCAGCATTGCTTTATCGCGTAACTCCAGCGGCTGGTCAATGGCAGGCGATGCCAGCAAGCGGTCAACCTGAGCTTCACTGAGATCTTTCGGCAGGCGTTGGGGCAGTTTCGGAGAGGCCAGCAGCGCGCTGGGATCGTCCGCACGCAGCTTTTCCCGGTACAGATGCTGAAAGAAACGGCGCATTGCGCTAAGCAGTCGCGCAGTGCTGGTCGCTTTGTACCCCCCCTCCTGCCGTTCCGCCAGAAGTCCTTGTAAATCATCAGCCTGTACAGTCTCTAGGCTTAATTCCCGGTGGTCTAGCCACTCAACCAGACTTTGCAGATCGCGGCGATACGCACTGAGCGTATTTTCCGCCAGATTACGCTCAAGCCACAGGGCGTCAAGAAACTGTTCGATGTATGCGAGATCCCTTTCCATCCCAACCTCTTGTTGTCTGATGTCGCTGCATTATGCCTGATTGCCATCTGATTCTGGTACAATGCCGGGAAAGACACATCAGGAATTGAGATTTTTACGTTATGAACATCGGTCTGTTTTATGGCTCCAGTACTTGCTATACCGAAATGGCGGCGGAGAAAATCCGTGACATTATTGGCCCGGAGCTGGTGACGTTACACAACCTGAAAGACGATTCACCCACGCTAATGGAGCAGTACGATGCCCTTATCCTTGGCATTCCGACCTGGGATTTTGGCGAGCTACAGGAAGACTGGGAAGCCATCTGGGACCAGCTCGATACGCTGAACCTTAAGGGTAAAATCATCGCCCTGTACGGCATGGGCGACCAGCTCGGGTACGGCGAGTGGTTCCTTGATGCGCTCGGCATGCTGCACGATAAACTGGCGCCTCGCGAGGCGAAGTTTATCGGCTACTGGCCGACGGAAGGTTATGAATTTACCAGTCCCAAACCGGTGATTGCTGACGGTCAGCTGTTTGTCGGACTGGCGCTGGATGAGACCAACCAATACGATCTCAGCGACGAGCGCCTGCAAAGCTGGTGCGAACAGATTCTGCAGGAGATGGCAGAACACCTGGTCTGATACCGCCAGTAGTTTAGTTCTGCCCCTGCGTCGATTGCTGTGAAATCATTCGGCGTAAATCGCGCCACTCCTGCGCATCCATACTGTCTGCCGCCAGCCACAAATGCTGGCGACGCCCTTTCTTACTCTTACTGTGCCGTAAGCGCACGACCATCCCGATGCTGAGCATCCAGGGCGTGCCAACGATCTCCCACTCCACGCCCTGCCAGCGCAGGCGATAATCCATTAAGAGTTTGATCTCTCCCTGACAGGCATTGATACGGCGTTGGCTACGGACACAGTCAAACACCACCAGCGACAGCAGTAGCAGCCAGAGCGGCGTGTAGCTCAACGGCCACGGGACCAGCAGCACGAAAGCCGCCATCAAGCCATGGAGTAATAATGAAAGCCATTGTGAGCGCCAGGAGACGCGTAAATCAGATTGCCACAGGACCACGTTCCCGATTCCGTGTTTGAATTAACTGCACCATCCGTTGCAACTCGCTATCCTGCGGTTTGCCATGATTCATTAACCAATTAAATAAATCCGGATCATCACTTTCGAGAAGACGCACAAAAACGCGCTTATCATCATCACTTAGCGAATCATATTCATGTTCAAAAAAAGGCATGACAGAGATATCAAGTTCGCGCATTCCACGTCGGCATGCCCAGTGAATACGGGCTTTGTTGTTAATATCCATTTCTGATTCCTGCATTGCTGCGATGGGCATCCATTGTAACGTGTTTTTAATCATCCATTCGCGGAATATTTAGATTTACGAGCGGACTTCCAGAATAAACCCCAGAGGGGTTAACCATTTGCTGCTTTTACCTGAACATCAGCGTTAGTTATTAGCGCACAAATCGCCTGTTTTTATCGCTTGCATTGATCGATGGCTCTTTTACCATTAGGCCATGACATCGCGTCAGGCTAATCAGGATACTATTTATGGCTTTTACCCCGTTTCCTCCGCGCCAGCCAACCGCGTCTGCGCGCTTACCGCTGACCCTTATGACCCTTGATGACTGGTCTTTGGGATCCATTACCGGTGCGGATAGTGAAAAATATCTGCAAGGTCAGGTCACCGCTGATGTGGCTAAGTTAACTGACGGCGAACATCTTCTGGCCGCGCATTGCGATGCGAAAGGCAAGATGTGGAGCAACCTGCGCCTGTTCCGCAAAGAAGGCGGTTTTAACTGGATTTTGCGCCGCAGCGTGGCAGATGAGCAACTGACGCAGTTGAAGAAATATGCCGTATTCTCAAAAGTGGTGATCGCCCTCGACAGTGAAAAAGTTCTGCTCGGCGTGGCTGGTTTTCAGGCGCGTGCAGCTCTGGCGAATCTGTTCACAACTCTGCCCGATGGCGAAAATCAGGTTGTTCGCGAAGGAGACACCACCCTGCTGTGGTTTGCTCATCCGGCAGAACGCTTTTTACTGGTGACAGATGCCGCCACCGCCGAAAGCGTTACCGGGAAATTACGTGGTGAAGCGCAACTGAACAATAGCCAGCAGTGGCTGGCGCTGAACATTGAAGCCGGACAGCCGATTATTGATGCCGCCAACAGCGCGCAGTTTATTCCACAGGCGACTAATATTCAGGCGCTTGGCGGGATCAGCTTCAAAAAAGGGTGCTACACCGGCCAAGAGATGGTCGCCAGAGCCAAGTTCCGTGGCGCCAATAAACGTGCGCTCTGGTACCTGGCCGGTAACGCCAGCCGTGTACCGCAAGCAGGTGAAGATCTCGAACTGAAAATGGGCGACAACTGGCGTCGAACCGGTACTGTCCTGGCCGCTATTCAACTGGATGACGGGCGAGTACTGGTGCAGGTGGTGATGAATAACGATATGGAGCCTGACAGCGTATTTCGCGTACGCGACGACGCCGGTACCCTAGCAATTGAACCGCTGCCGTATTCACTGGAAGAGTGAGTTAAAAGCAAAAACGGCAACCTCAGGTTGTTTTTAGTGTTTGCACCCTCTCCCGTGGGAGAGGGCATCAGACCGCACACAATCAAACCTGCCCGACGTACAAATAGATCGCCAGAAAGTGACAAACGCTGCCGCCCAGCACGAAACCGTGCCAGATAGCATGGTTATAGGGAATGCGTTTGCAGACGTAGAAAATCACCCCAAGCGAATACACCACGCCGCCAGCCGCCAGCAACGTCACCCCGCCCACCGACAAGCGTGTGGCAAGCTGGTAAATCACAATCAACGACAGCCAGCCCATGGTCAGATAGGTCACCAGCGACAGCACTTTAAAACGATGGGCGATGGTCAGTTTGAACAGGATCCCCAGCAACGCCAGGCTCCAGATAACAATCATCAGCCCGCGCGCCAGGGGGGAATCCAGCCCGACCAGCAAAAATGGCGTATAGGTTCCGGCAATCAGCAAATAAATCGCGCAGTGGTCAAACTTTTTCAGCCACACCTTGGCCCGCTGATGGGGGATAGCATGATAGAGGGTGGAGGCCAGAAACAGCAGGATCATGCTACCGCCATACAGGCTGTAACTGGTGATGGCCATGGTACTGGCATTGCTGTCCACCGCCTGAACCAGCAGGAGCACCAGACCGACGATCCCAAACACCAGCCCGATACCGTGGCTGATGCTGTTGGCTATTTCCTCAGCCAGGGTATATCCCTGTTTGATAAGTGGCTTTTCCACCATAATTCACTCCAGGAGCACGCAAAGAAAAAGTTCGCGGGTATAGAGTAACTGAGAATGGTTTCAGTGCACACCTGTTCGCTAAAATATTTAGTTAAATAATAAAACTCATATAAATCAATAAATTAAACTAAAAACTGAGTTAACAACTGTATTTTAATTTTTCAAAGACATTTAAAATCAATCACATAAAACCGATCCTGGCCAGGATAGATCTCCGTAATCACCTGCCTGAGCTCCGTAAGGCTCATGTTTTCCTGTTCAGCATGTTTTTCCGTCAGGGTATCCAGGGTAATGGTCGAGGTCGCCGTGACCTGGATGGTGCAGAAATAAGCATCATCTTCATAGCGCCCGACGCGCAGGATATCACCGGCTTTGAAGTGTGATTCGGCTTCATCACGCAGGGTAATGGTTTTGCGCCCGGCCAGAATGTCGGCCTGAAAGCGTTTAAAAAAAGTGATGTCGTTCGGCTGCATGTTATTATTCCCTGATGATAAATCTGCTAAGTGAGTCATCAATATCGTGAGTATGTTCTCCCACGCCGCTATTGCCAGTCTCAACAATCTGGAGATGATGGTCTACAACTATGTCGTCAAAAATCGTGACAAAGTGATGTACATGACCATCCGTGAACTGGCCGACGGCGCGGGTGTCTCCACCACCACGGTGCTGCGGTTTTGCCGTAAGCTGAATTGCGAAGGATATTCCGAATTCCGCGTACGTTTTAAATTATATTTAGAACAGAATGAACCTCAACAGGCTAATTTTGGCGCAAGTGAAATTATTAGTTTCTTTAAAGGCGTAAATAATGATGAGTTCGATACGCTATTAGATAAAGCCGTCGACATTATATTATCCTCAGAGCGTATTATATTTGTTGGCGCCGGGACCTCCGGGGCGCTGGCAAAATACGGCGCACGCTTTTTCTCTAATATTGGTAAATTCAGTAATCATATTGATGACCCCTATTTTCCGGTCACCAATGATATGGCGAGAAACGCGCTGGCTATCGTGCTTTCCGTGTCCGGCGAAACCGAGGAGATCCTGCGTTTCGCCAGCCAGTTCAGCCTGCACAAATGCAAAGTGCTGTCGATAACCAGCCACGAACATTCTCGTCTGGCAAAGCTGGCTGACTTCAATCTCTCCTGGCATGTCCCGCAAACACGTATTGCCGGGGTTTATGATATTACCACTCAAATTCCCGTCATTTATATTCTGGAATCGCTTGGCCGAAAACTGGCGAGAAAAATAGCATAAAAAAAACAGGCTGTTTTTTTGATGTAACAAGTTACCCTTGCGGTAATTTGTTATATCGTGACTTTTTTATTCTCTTTGTTAGACTCGATCCCAGAAATTAATATAGCGAGACGACTAACAATGAAAAAATTGACCTTACCAAAAGATTTTTTATGGGGCGGCGCAGTCGCTGCACATCAGGTTGAAGGCGGCTGGAACCAGGGTGGTAAAGGTCCAAGCATTTGTGATGTGCTGACCGGCGGCGCGCACGGCGTTCCGCGTGAAATCACCCAGCAGGTCATTGAAGGGAAATATTACCCGAACCACGAAGCCGTCGACTTCTACGGCAACTATAAAGAAGACATCAAACTCTTCGCCGAAATGGGCTTCAAATGCTTCCGTACTTCTATCGCCTGGACACGCATCTTCCCGAAAGGGGATGAGCTGGAGCCAAACGAAGAAGGCCTGCAATTCTATGATGATATGTTTGATGAGCTGCTCAAATATAACATCGAGCCGGTTATCACCCTGTCCCACTTCGAGATGCCGCTGCATCTGGTGCAGGAATATGGTACCTGGACTAACCGTAAAGTCGTTGATTTCTTTGTACGCTTCGCCGAAGTGGTGTTTGAGCGCTACAAGACCAAAGTCAAATACTGGATGACCTTCAACGAAATCAATAACCAGCGTAACTGGCGTGCCCCGCTGTTTGGTTACTGCTGCTCCGGCGTGGTCTATACCGAGCACGATAACCCGGAAGAGACCATGTACCAGGTGCTGCACCACCAGTTCGTGGCCAGCGCGCTGGCGGTCAAAATTGGTCACCGCATCAATCCGGAAATGAAAATCGGCTGCATGCTGGCGATGGTGCCGCTGTATCCGTTCTCCTGTAAGCCTGAAGATGCCATGTTCGCCCAGGAATCCATGCGCGAGCGTTATGTCTTTACCGACGTTCAACTGCGCGGTTACTACCCGTCCTACGTGCTCAATGAGTGGGAACGTCGTGGCTTTAACATCAAGATGGAAGCAGGCGACGAGCAGGTGCTGCGTGAAGGTACCTGTGATTATCTGGGCTTCAGCTACTACATGACCAACGCCGTGAAAGCAGAAGGCGGTTCCGGTGATGCGCTTGAAGGCTTCCAGGGCAGTGTGCCGAACCCGCACGTAAAAGCCTCCGACTGGGGCTGGCAGATTGACCCGGTAGGTCTGCGCTATGCACTTTGCGAACTCTATGAGCGTTATCAGAAGCCGCTGTTTATTGTTGAAAACGGCTTTGGCGCTTACGACAAAGTTGAAGAAGATGGCAGCATTATTGATGACTACCGCATCGATTATCTGCGCGCACACGTCAAAGAGATGGTTGAAGCTGTCACATATGACGGCGTGGATCTGATGGGCTACACCCCGTGGGGTTGTATCGACTGCGTCTCCTTCACCACCGGTCAGTACAGCAAGCGTTACGGCTTTATCTATGTCAACAAACACGATGACGGTACCGGCGACATGTCCCGTTCCCGTAAGAAGAGCTTCGACTGGTATAAAGCGGTGATCGCCAGCAACGGCGAAAATATCTAAGTCTGTTTGCCGGATAGCGCCCTGCTATCCGGCATTTCTCATTACTTCCCGCCCACCAGCTCAATAAAGCTGCCTGTCACATACGATGCTTTGTCGCTCAGCAACCAGACAATCGCCTGGGCAACCTCTTCCGGCTGACCGCCGCGCTGCATTGGTAATGACGCCTTTACCCGATCCACTCTCCCTGGTTCGCCGCCGGATGCGTGCATGTCGGTATAGATAAAACCTGGCCGCACGCTGTTAACTCGAATGCCCTGGGCTGCCACTTCCAGCGCCAGGCCCGTGGTGAGCGTATCCATCGCCCCTTTTGATGCCGCATAGTCGACATATTCCCCCGGAGATCCAAGCCGTGCTCCAGCCGAAGAGACATTGACGATGGCCCCGCCCTGCCCGCCATGAGGCACGGCCATACGCTTTATCGCCTCGCGGCAGCACAGGAATGTGCCTGTTACGTTGGTCTGCAATACCTGATTGATGCGCGCTGCCGTCATCGCTTCCACACGACTCTGGGTAAACAGAATGCCAGCGTTATTCACCAGCGCCGTCAGCGGCTGGTCTTCTTTATCAATACGGGCAAACATCGCCACCACCTGGGCTTCATCGCTGATATCGGCCTGCACGGCAAAGGCATTGCCGCCTGCGGCAATAATGGCCTCCACCACCGTCTGCGCCGCATCTGCATTTTGCTGGTAATTCACCGCAACCGTATAACCTTCCGCGCCCAGCAGCAGCGCCGTTGCTTTGCCAATTCCCCGACTGCCGCCGGTCACCAGTGCGATTGCCACGTTTCATTCCCCCCATAAAAAAAGCCGGGTGCAGCAAAGGCTGACCCGGCGCAAAGTATAGTGCGAAATGATTACTGATAGTCGCTCATTGGCACACAGGAGCAGAACAGGTTGCGATCGCCGTAGACGTCATCCAGGCGTTTCACCGTTGGCCAGTACTTATTGCCATAGCCCGCCGGGAAGACTGCCAGCTCGCGGGTATAGGCATGATCCCACTCCGCCACAAGCTCATTCTGAGTATGGGGTGCGTTAACCAGCGGGTTATCGGCCAGCGGCCATTCGCCCGCTTTCACGCGATCAATCTCGCCACGGATCGCCAGCATCGCATCAATAAAGCGATCCAGCTCAGCCTTGCTTTCAGACTCTGTCGGTTCGACCATCAGCGTGCCCGCAACCGGGAAGGACATGGTCGGCGCGTGGAAGCCGTAATCGATCAGGCGCTTGGCGATATCCAGTTCACTGATGCCGGTCTCTTCTTTCAGTGGACGAATGTCGAGGATACATTCGTGCGCCACATGACCGTCACGTCCGGTGTAGAGCACCGGGAAGGCGTCCTGCAAACGACGGGCAATGTAGTTGGCATTAAGGATAGCCACCTGACTTGCCTGCTTAAGACCTTGCGCCCCCATCATGCGGATATACATCCAGCTGATCGGCAGAATCGACGCACTGCCGAACGGCGCAGCAGACACCGCGCCCTGGCGGGTCAGCATACCTTCAATTTGCACCACGCTGTGACCCGGCACAAAAGGAGCAAGGTGCGCTTTCACACCGATTGGCCCCATACCCGGGCCGCCGCCGCCATGCGGAATACAGAAGGTTTTATGCAGGTTGAGGTGCGACACATCCGCGCCAATAAAGCCCGGCGAGGTGATCCCCACCTGCGCATTCATGTTGGCCCCGTCGAGATACACCTGACCACCGTACTGATGCACGATGTCGCATACTTCGCGGATGGTTTCTTCATACACGCCGTGCGTGGACGGGTAGGTCACCATAATGCAGGAGAGATTCGCCCCAGTCTGCTCGGCTTTCGCCCGCAGGTCAGCCAGGTCGATGTTGCCGTTTTTATCACATGCCACGACCACTACCTGCATGCCTGCCATCTGAGCAGATGCCGGGTTGGTGCCGTGGGCAGAGCTTGGGATCAGGCAGATATCACGGTGACCTTCGTTGCGGCTTTCGTGATAGTGACGAATCGCCAGCAGGCCGGCATATTCACCCTGCGCACCGGAGTTTGGCTGCATACAAAGCGCATCGTAACCGGTCAGTTTCACCAGCCAGTCGGACAGCTGATTGATCATCTGATGATAACCTTCAGCCTGGTCTGCCGGGCAGAACGGGTGCAGTTCGGCAAACTCCGGCCAGGTGATGGGGATCATCTCCGCGGCAGCATTGAGTTTCATGGTGCAGGATCCCAGCGGGATCATCGCCTGATTGAGCGCCAGATCTTTACGCTCAAGCGAGTGCATATAACGCATCATCTCGGTTTCGCTGTGATAGCGATTAAACACCGGATGCGTCAGGATAGCATCGTCACGCAGCATGCCCGCAGGAACCGAGCGGCTGTCGTGGGCCACGTCTTTGTCCAGAGCGTCAATATCTGTCGCCTGCGCATCACCCAGAACAACCGCCAGCAGCGCCTGCACATCTTCACGGGTGGTGGTTTCATCAAGCGTAATACCGACCGCATTGCGGATGTCGCTACGCAGGTTGATTCCGGCGGCTTCCGCCCGCGCCAGCACAACCGCTTTATTCGCCACTTCGACGCACAGAGTGTCAAAGTAATGGGCGTGACGCAGTTTCAGCCCATGCTGTTGCAGGCCGGCGGCAAGGATATCGGCCAGGCGATGGATGCGACTGGCAATGCGTTTCAGGCCAACCGGGCCATGATAGACCGCATACAGGCTGGCGATGTTTGCCAGCAGTACCTGCGAGGTACAAATATTGGAGTTCGCTTTTTCGCGGCGGATATGCTGCTCGCGGGTCTGCATTGCCATGCGCAGCGCCGTGTTACCGGCGGCATCTTTAGATACGCCAATAATGCGGCCCGGCATGGAACGTTTGAATTCATCTTTTGCCGCGAAGAATGCCGCATGCGGGCCGCCATAGCCCATTGGTACGCCAAAGCGCTGTGCGGAGCCGAAGACAATGTCAGCCCCCTGCTTGCCAGGTGCCGTCAGCAATACCAGCGCCATAAAGTCTGCGGCGACGCTGACCACAATTTTGCGACTTTTCAGTTCGCTAATCAGGGCGCTGTAGTCATGCACTTCGCCGGTTGTTCCCACCTGCTGCAACAGCACGCCAAACACATCCTGGTGGTCGAGAACTTTGCCTGCCTCATCGACGATAACGTCAAAACCAAAAGTCTCAGCACGGGTGCGAACCACATCGAGGGTTTGCGGATGAATGTCGGCGGCCACGAAGAAGCGGTTGGCATTTTTCAGCTTGCTGACGCGTTTGGCCATCGCCATCGCTTCGGCGGCGGCGGTCGCTTCATCAAGCAGAGACGCGGAAGCAATATCCAGCCCGGTCAGATCCAGAGTCACCTGCTGATAGTTCAGCAGCGCTTCAAGACGGCCCTGGGAGACTTCCGGCTGGTAAGGAGTGTAGGCGGTGTACCAGCCGGGATTTTCCAGCATGTTGCGCAGGATAACCGGAGGTAACTGCACGGCGGTGTAACCCATGCCAATGTAAGACTTAAAGCGCTTGTTGCGGCTGGCAATCGCTTTCAGCTCCGCAAGTGCCGCATATTCGGTGGTCGCCTCACCAATATCCGGCGGGCTTGCCAACTGAATATCCTGTGGGACGATCTGCGAGGTCAGCGCATTGAGCGACTCCGCGCCGACAACTGCCAGCATGTCATGCTGCTGCTGAGCGTTGGGGCCGATATGTCTTTCAATAAATGCGCCGCGATTTTCAAGCTGACTTAACGTCTGAGTCATGAGCGATGGTTCCTGAAACGTGCGATGGGGCGTGATAATTACTTGTCGAATACGCAAAATAATTCGCGTTGCAGGAAGGCGGCAACGAAGCGAATCCCCAGGAGCTTACACAAGTAAGTGACTGGGGTGAGCAAGGATGCCAACACACCTGCAACGTGAAGAATGACGCGTATTTATTCGTCTTCTAACAGTGCTTCGTACTCTGTTGCGCTAAGCAGCGCCTCAACTTCAGCTTCATCGCTGGCTTTGATTTTGAAAATCCAGCCTGCGTCGTAGGGTTCGCTGTTAACCAGTTCCGGCTCATCGCCCAGCGTCTCGTTGACCGCAACGATTTCGCCGCTGATCGGAGCATAAATATCTGATGCCGCTTTTACCGACTCAGCGACCGCACAGTCGTCACCTGCGGCGACGGTTGCTCCCACTTCCGGTAAGTCGACAAACACCATGTCGCCCAGAAGTTCCTGCGCATGTTCGGTGATCCCGACGGTATAAGAGCCATCGGCTTCTTTACGCAGCCACTCGTGTTCTTTGCTGTATTTCAGTTCTGCTGGTACGTTGCTCATCACTCGGTCTCCAAATAAGAATGCATCACGCGATGGCTTTGCCAGCGCGTACAAAAACAGGTTTTGTTACTTTTACCGGCATTTCACGGTTACGGATCTGCACGATGGCCGTTTCACCAATGCCCGCCGGCACGCGTGCCAGTGCAATACTGTAGCCAAGGGTCGGCGAGAAAGTACCGCTGGTGATCACGCCTTCATGCGGATTCCCCTGTGCGTCAGTAAAACGAACGGGGAGTTCGTTACGCAGTACGCCTTTCTCGGTCATCACCAGGCCCACCAGTTGCTCCGTGCCCTTCTGACGCTGTAATTCCAGCGCTTCGCGGCCAATAAAATCACGGTCGGTCGGCTCCCAGGCGATAGTCCAGCCCATATTGGCAGCCAGCGGCGAAACGCTCTCATCCATTTCCTGGCCATACAGATTCATCCCGGCTTCCAGACGCAGGGTGTCGCGAGCGCCCAGTCCGCAAGGCTTAACGCCCGCCGCAACCAGCGCCTGCCAGAAACCGGCGGCCTGCTCGTTTGGCAGGGCGATTTCATAGCCAGCTTCGCCGGTGTAGCCGGTAGTGGCAATAAACAGTTCTCCCGCTTCGACGCCAAAGAAGGGTTTCATCCCTTCTACCGCCTGGCGTTGTTCGTCACTGAACAGGGTGGCAGCTTTCGCCTGCGCATTCGGCCCCTGGACGGCAATCAGCGCCAGATCGTCGCGGACGCTAATGTCGATGGCGTAAGGTTCGGCGTGTTGGCTAATCCAGGAGAGGTCTTTTTCGCGGGTGGCGGAGTTTACAACGAGGCGGAAGAAGTCTTCGGTAAAGTAGTAGACGATAAGGTCATCAATCACCCCGCCTGAGGCATTCAGCATGCCGCTGTAGAGCGCTTTGCCTGGTCTTGTGAGTTTCGCGACATCATTCGCCAGCAGATAACGCAAAAACGCCCGGGTCTGGCTGCCGCGCAAGTCGACAATCGTCATATGCGAAACATCAAACATACCGGCATCGGTACGCACCGCGTGGTGCTCATCGATTTGCGAGCCGTAATGCAGCGGCATCATCCAGCCATGGAAATCCACCATGCGCGCACCGCACAGGTTGTGTTGTTCAAATAGGGGTGTCTGCTGAGCCATCTTTTCCTCGTCGAATAAGCGGGGCTATCACGTTTCTGGTGGTGAAAGATTCACCACGCGACAAGGCATCGACACCGTTCCCGGCGGCCGACGCAAACGTTCACTTTTGCCTGAACTTATCACCGAAAGCGGCGTATAACCATAAGAGAAAATGGGTCATCACATTAGCTTATGACCTTTTTGCACCAAAAACCCTTCAGCATATTATGCTGGAAAAGTCGTTAGGGTTGCGGATAAAAGCATACCCAAAACCGACAAAACTACCTGATGGCGGTTTTTATGCCTGCAAAAGAGATATTTTTCCCGACAACAAAAAAAGGATGGATTAAAAAATCTAATCCGAAAAATGAGGTGAAATTAGAATTTTTCAAATGAGGAGACAGGGTCCCTTCCCGTCACCGGGAAGGGAAATGTGACGGAGTTAACGTAACCACTCAGGAAGGGAATTTAGGCCCATTGCCTCGCGCAACAGCTGCGGTTTAACCCCAGGAAGGGTATCGGCCAGTTTAAGGCCAATGTCGCGCAGCAGCTTCTTCGCCGGATGTACGCCGGTAAACAGCTCGCGAAAACCCTGCATCCCCGCCAGCATCATGGCCGCGCTGTGTTTACGGCTACGTTCATAGCGACGCAGATACATATGCTGACCAATGTCTTTACCCTGGCTATGCAAACGGCGCAGCTCAGTAATCAGTTCTGCGGCATCCATAAAGCCGAGGTTGACGCCCTGCCCGGCGAGTGGGTGGATGGTATGGGCCGCATCGCCAGTCAGCGCGAGACGGTGCCCGGCAAACTGACGGGCAAACCGCCCGGTGAGCGGGTAGAGCTGGCGCTCACTCTCAACACGGCAAAGCCCCAGACGATTATCAAAAGCCACGCAGAGCGCCTGATTAAAATCAGTCTCGCTCACCTGCTGCATCCGCTGCGCCTCTTCAGGAGGCATTGACCAGACAATGGAACACAGATGCGGGTCGGCCAACGGCAGGAAAGCAAGGATACTTTCGTTATGGAAAACCTGACGCGCCACCGCCTGATGCGGCTCAGAGGTGCGGATCGTCGCCACCAGCGCATGGTGCTGGTAATCCCAGAACGTCAGCGGGATGTCGGCTTTATTGCGCAGCCAGGAGTTTGCGCCATCGGCCCCAACCACCAGCCTCGCGGTCAGCATGTCGCCATCGCTCAGGGTAATAAAGGCCTCATTTTCTCCCCATGCCACCTGTTGAAGAGTGGCAGGAACACGCAGAGTGACATCCGCACACTGGCGGGCTTTCTCCCAGAGCGCCTGCTGGATCACGCCGTTTTCCACAATATGCCCAAGATGGCTGTAACCCAGGCTTGCATCGTCAAAATCAATACGCCCGAAGCTGTCTTTGTCCCACACTTCCATACCGTGGTAACAACTCACCCGGCGGGAAGTAATGGCTGACCAGACCCCCAGATGGGTGAGTAATTTTTCACTGGCAGCGTTAATGGCCGAAACCCGCAGCTGAGGAGCAGCGTCATCGCTAACGGGCGTCGGTGCCTGTTGCTCAAGCACGGCAACACGTAATCCACTGCCCTGCAATCCACACGCCAGCGCCAGCCCAACCATGCCACCGCCAACAATTGCCACATCAACACTTTGCACAATCCACTCCTGAGGCCTGAATCAGGCCTTAACGCGCCACCCAACCGAGGGTACGCTGCGCCAGCGCATCACGCGCTGGGGTAAATAATTCCATTGCCATCAATCCGGCATTACGCCCTGCCACCAGCGGCGCCCAGCGGTTAGCAAATAAATGAACTAATCCATCCGTCACGCCAATGGTCGCCTGCCTGTCCGCATGACGACGGTCACGGTAACGACTCAGGACGGCATAGCCGCCAACGTCACGTTGCGCAGACCAGGCTTGCGCGAGCGTTTCGGCAAGCGTCATCACATCGCGCATTCCGAGATTAAATCCCTGGCCGGCAATAGGGTGCAACGTCTGAGCTGCATTGCCCACCAGCACGGTGCGATGGGAAATCGCCGACGATGCAGTGGTCAGCGACAGCGGGTAAGCGCTACGGGAACCCGCATGGACGATTTTACCCAGCCGCCAGCCAAAGGCTTTTTGCAGCGCAAGGCAAAACTTCTCATCGCTTAAGCCTAATACCTGCTCCTGCTTCTCCAGCGGGTGACACCATACCAGCGAACTCCGCCCCTGCGACATCGGCAGCATGGCAAGCGGGCCATACGGGGTAAAGCGTTCAAACGCGCGGCCCTGATGAGCCACCGCGGTGGTCACGTTGGCAATCACCGCCGTTTGCTGATAGGAGGCCTGCTGCCAGCTGACGCCGCATTGCGCGCCAAGCGCCGAGCGCGAACCGTCAGCAGCAACCAGCAAACTGCCGTTGAAAACCTCACCGCTTTCCAGCGTTACACTTACGTCCTGCTCACTGCGGGTAAAGCTGCTCACTCTGTCCGGGCAGTGCAGCGTGACGCCGGGCGCTTTTTGCAGCATGGCAAACAGCTTTTGCCCCACATCATGCAGTTCCACCACCTGACCGAGCGCGTCAATACGATAGTCCTCTGCGCTAAGAGTGACAAAACCCGCGTGACCACGATCGCTGACGTGAACGGAGGTAATCGGGGTTGCGTTATCGGCGATATGCGGCCAGATGCCGACACGGGAAAGCTGCTGACAGGTTCCGGCGGCCAGCGCAATGGCGCGGGCATCAAACCCCGGATGCTTTGCAAGACCTGGGGGCGTCGCCTCAACCAGATGTACCGCAAGACGGCCCTGAGTGAGCTGCGAGATGGCCAGCGCAAGCGTTGCCCCCGCCATCCCTCCTCCGACAATAATGACACTCATGAGCGACGAGCCGCCGCCATCAGCGCTTCAATATCATCAGCGTTTTTAACCACGCTGGCGGTCAGGTTTTCATTGCCGTCTGGGGTTATCACAATGTCATCTTCAATGCGAATGCCAATACCCTTGTAGGCCTCAGGCACATCGGCGTCAGGGGAGATATACAACCCAGGTTCGACGGTTATCACCATCCCCGGTTCAAGCACACGGGAGCGTTCCTGACCGTATATGCCAACGTCATGCACATCCAGTCCCAGCCAGTGGCTTAGACCATGCATAAAGTAAGGACGGTGGGCGTTATCACTGATAAGCGTCTCAACGTCACCTTGCAGAATGCCCAACCGGACCAGACCGGTTATCATGATGCGAACCACCTGAGCGTTCACCGCCTGAATTGACGTGCCGGGGCGGAAGAGGCTAAGCGCCGTCTCCAGCGACTCAAGAACGATGTCATACACCTCGCGCTGAGCCGGAGTGAACTTGCCATTGACCGGGAAAGTGCGGGTGATATCACCGGCATAGCCCTGGTATTCACATCCGGCGTCAATCAGTACTAAATCACCATCGCGCATTTCACTTTCATTCTCGGTGTAATGCAGAATGCAGCCGTTGTCCCCGGAACCCACAATGGTGTTGTAGGAAGGGAAACGTGCCCCATGGCGATTAAACTCATGCTGGATCTCACCTTCCAGCTGATACTCGAACATCCCTGGACGGCAGGTTTGCATGGCACGGGTATGCGCCAGTGCGGATATCTCCCCGGCGCGACGCATGACCTCAATTTCTTCGGCCGATTTCACCAGACGCATCTCATGGACGATAGGCCGCCAGTCGGTCAGCGTGTCGGGCGCGGTGAGGTTCTGACGTGAGCCTTTACGCAGCTTATCCAGTGCGGCGAACAGGATGTCATCGGCCCAGCTGTATTCTCCCTGCGCATGGTAGACGGTATCGAGACCGTTGAGCAGCGAAGAAAGGTGCTTGCCGATTTCAGGAAAAGGCAGTGCACGGTCTACAGCCAGTTTTTCCGGCGCGGCGTCCTGGCCCAGGCGACGGCCAAACCAGATCTCCGCCGTTTTATCACGGACGCGGTTGAACAGGACGCTATGATTGTGGGTGTCATCGCTTTTAATCAGCACCAGCACGGCTTCGGGTTCATTAAAACCGGTGAAGTACCAGAAATCGCTGTTCTGCCGATAGGGATACTCACTGTCAGCGCTGCGGGTGACTTCTGGCGCAGCGAAGATGAGCGCCGCGCTGGCGGGCGCCATTTGCGCGAGCAACGCCTGACGGCGACGAAGAAACTCAGACTGTGTCATGACACCTCCGGTAGACGAGACACATTAATGCAAGGTTGGCTTACGCACTTCAGGCGCGGTCAGTTTCTGGCGAGTAAATGAGTCATGGCACAGCAGCGCTGCGACACGGACATATTCAATAATCTCTTCCAGTGACATTTCCAGCTCTTCCTGATCTTCATCTTCGTCGTAACCCAGTTGAGCGATGTTGCGTAAATCATCAATCGCCTCGCCGGTTTCGCCAGTGACTTTATCCAGTTTTGGCTGCGTCACGCCAAGACCCAGCAGGAAGTGGTTCACCCAGCCAGCAAGGGCATCGGCGCGATCGAACACGCTAACGTCGTCACCTGTTGGCAGGTAGAGCTGAAACAGGAAACCTTCATCTTCCAGCGAGTCGCTGGTCGCCGCATGCATGCTGCGCAGCGCCTGCGCCAGTTCGTGACCAAAGGCCAGGCCTTCGTTAGTCAGGTCATGCAGCATAGGCTGCCAGGAGGTGTCACTGTTGCCGCCGCACAGCATTCCCGCAATAAGTCCATGCATTTCAGCAGGGATTAAGCCAACGCCCTGTTGGTTGAGTAACTTACCTACATCGTTGTAACCAGGTATTTCGTTCTGTATAGACATTCGCATTCGTCGCCGTTGGGGAGAATATTCATGGTATGCTACCACTTTGGACCCTGGTGATATACCCGTCATGCTTCACGTTACATGCGTTTGCATGCAGTTAAAGGTATAGCAAAGAGCTTGAATCCTCTCGCCAGGGTGGCTATAGTGACGCCCCTTCGCAACCAGGACTCGGTTACGAAGGCAGAGCGCAGTCAAACAGCAGGAAGGTGGCATGTCTGCACAACCCGTCGATATCCAAATTTTTGGCCGTTCACTGCGAGTGAATTGCCCGCCTGAACAGCAAGATGCGTTGAATCAGGCCGCAGAGGATCTGAATCAGCGGTTGCAAGATCTGAAAGTTCGCACTAGAGTCACCAATACTGAGCAGTTAGTGTTTATCGCAGCGCTGAACATCAGCTATGAACTGGCTCAGGAAAAGACAAAAACCCGTGACTACGCGTCCAGTATGGAGCAGCGTATTCGGATGCTTCAGCAGACCATCGAACAGGCGTTGCTTGATCAGGGTCGCATATCCGAAAGGCCGGGTCAGAAGTTTGAATAACACTTCAGGGTCAACTATGGTAGAGTGACCGTGAAGACAAAATTTCTCTGAGATGTTCGCAAGCGGGCCAGTCCCCTGAGCCGATATTTCATACCACAAGAATGTGGCGCTCCATGGTTGGTGAGCATGCTCGGTTCGTCCGAGAAGCCTTAAAACTATGACGACACATTCACCTTGAACCAAGGGTTCAAGGGTTACAGCCTGCGGCGGCATCTCGGAGATTCCCTTCTTTCTTCTACCACTACCACCATGACGCAACTTCCCGATGTTCCTTCATCACGACAAGAAATCCGTAAATCAGTACGGCAACGTCGTCGTGATCTGACGCAAGAACAGCAACAACAATCTTCCAGGCTTGCCGCATCACGCTTAATGGCTTACCCGCCAGTAGTAATGGCGCATACCGTGGCGGTATTTCTCTCGTTTGATGGCGAACTGGATACCCGGCCGCTGATTGAACAGCTCTGGCAAAGCGGCAAGCGGGTTTATCTGCCGGTGCTCCATCCCTTCAGCCCGGGTAATTTACTGTTTCTGCACTACCATCCGCACAGTGAACTGGTCATCAATCGCCTGAAAATTCAGGAGCCGAAGCTGAATGTGCGCGATGTACTGCCGCTGGAGCAACTGGATGTGCTGGTCACGCCTTTGGTCGCCTTTGATGAACAGGGCCAGCGTCTGGGAATGGGGGGCGGTTTTTATGACAGGACATTACAACACTGGCAGCGCTACAGGCTGCAACCTGTCGGCTATGCCCATGATTGTCAGCGAGTGGATGCCTTACCGGTTGAACAGTGGGATATTCCGCTACCTGCGGTGGTCACGCCCTCAGCGCTGTGGCAATGGTAAGCGATTTACCGGGTGACCAACACGCCACCCGGCAACAGAACGGCTAAATTAGTACAGTAAACGGGCGCGGATGGTGCCCGGAATAGCCTTCATGCTTTGCAGTGCTTTCTGCGCGACATCTTCCTCTGCTTCGATATCGATAACCACATAGCCCATATACGGGGTGGTTTGCAGATACTGAGCCGCAATGTTGATACCTTCTGCGGCGAAAATCTGGTTAAGGGCGGTCAAAATGCCCGGACGATTTTCATGAATATGCAGCAGACGACGACCACCGTGCAACGGCAGCGAAACTTCCGGGAAGTTAACCGCTGAAAGCGTAGAGCCGTTATCGGAATACTTAATCAGTTTACCGGCCACTTCCAGACCGATGTTCTCCTGCGCTTCCTGAGTTGATCCGCCGATGTGCGGCGTCAGCAGCACGTTGTCGAATTCACAAAGCGGCGAGTTGAACGGATCGCTGTTGGTCGCAGGTTCGGTCGGGAAGACGTCGATGGCAGCACCCGCTAGGTGTTTGCGTTTCAGGGCATCGCACAGCGCCGGAATATCAACCACCGTACCGCGGGCGGCGTTAATCAGCAGAGAGCCTGGCTTCATCAGCGCAATCTCTTCTGCGCCCATCATGTTTTTGGTGGAGGCGTTTTCCGGCACGTGCAGGCTGACCACATCGCTCATATTGAGCAGATCGGACAGATGTTGAACCTGGGTTGCGTTCCCCAGCGGCAGTTTGCTTTCAATGTCATAGAAATAAACATGCATACCCAGCGATTCTGCCAGGATCCCAAGCTGCGTACCGATATGGCCGTAACCGATGATCCCCAGTTTTTTACCGCGCGCTTCATAAGAACCGGCAGCCAGTTTGTTCCAGATACCGCGATGCGCTTTGGCATTCGCTTCCGGAATACCGCGCATCAGCAGCAGCAGTTCACCAATCACCAGCTCCGCAACAGAACGGGTGTTGGAGAACGGGGCGTTGAAGACCGGAATACCGCGTTTTGCCGCAGCATCCAGGTTTACCTGGTTAGTCCCGATGCAGAAACAGCCGACCGCAACCAGTTTTTCGGCGGCGGCAATAATCTCTTCGGTGAGGTTAGTACGGGATCGTAAGCCGATAAAGTGGGCATCACGGATAGACTCTTTGAGCTGCTCGCTGTCCAGCGCGCCTTTGTGATACTCAATGTTGGTGTAACCTGCTGCGCGAAGGCTATCCAGTGCTTTCTGGTGCACCCCTTCGACCAGCAGAAATTTAATTTTGTCTTTCTCCAGTGATACCTTTGCCATTTACCCGACCCTGTTTTTTGTCATAACTGATGTTGTGTGGATATTCATCCGCTGTAGTCAACATATCAAAAAAAACTATTGCAGCAATATGAACGTTTGCGTCGCCCCCGTGAAGAAAAGTCATACAGCCATTGATGGCAGTTGAATATGCTAAAAATGGCAAAGCATGCGAAAGGAATACAATAAGGGGCAGGTAAATGTGACAGAAGTCACCAAATTTAGTTATCTATTATTTTTTTCATGGGGGACGCTCTCCCCCATTCAGATCATTTTACAATGGTTTTCACACCTTCGGCGCTACCAATCAGGGCAACATCCGCACCACGGTTGGCGAACAGACCAACGGTGACAACGCCTGGTAGGCCATTAATGGCGTTTTCCATGGCGACAGGATCGATGATTTCAAGACCAAATACGTCGAGGATCACGTTGCCATTATCAGTAACGACGCCCTGACGGTATTCCGGGCGACCGCCCAGCTTAACCAGTTCACGGGCAACCGCGCTGCGGGCCATTGGGATAACTTCAACCGGCAACGGGAATGTGCCCAGAATGTCGACCTGTTTGGACGCATCAGCAATACAGATAAATTTGTCGGCGACGGAGGCAATGATCTTCTCACGCGTCAGCGCGGCGCCGCCGCCTTTGATCATCTGCATCTGACCGTTGATCTCATCCGCACCGTCGACATAAATGCCAAGACGGTCGACTTCGTTGAGATCGAAAACGGTAATACCCAGTTTTTTAAGTTTTTCGGTGGAAGCATCAGAGCTGGATACCGCGCCTTCAATCTGCCCTTTCATAGTACCCAGCGCATCAATAAAGTGTGCTGCGGTAGAACCAGTACCCACTCCAACAATCGTGCCTGGCTCGACATACTTGAGCGCGGCCCAACCCACTGCTTTTTTCAGTTCATCCTGCGTCATGGTCATTCGCCTGTGATGTGAATTTCAGGGCGCATTATAGTGCATAGCCGGGGTAAAAGTCCCTGTGAGCCACGTCACATAACCAACAGACGTATTTTCGTCTGTAAGTCATAAACTTTTATGTCATAGTGCTGAGTAATTATTTTGCAGGAGTAAGTCAGAGCAATGAAACGTCCGGACTACAGAACGTTACAGGCACTTGATGCGGTCATTCGTGAACGCGGGTTTGAGCGCGCCGCGCAAAAGCTGTGTATCACTCAGTCCGCCGTATCGCAGCGTATTAAGCAACTTGAAAATATGTTTGGTCAGCCGTTGCTGGTGCGAACCGTACCGCCGCGCCCAACGGAACAAGGTCAGAAGCTGCTGGCACTGCTGCGCCAGGTTGAGCTGCTGGAAGACGAGTGGTTAGGCGACGAACAAACCGGCTCCACGCCCCTGTTGCTCTCTCTGGCCGTCAACGCCGACAGTCTGGCAACCTGGCTCTTACCCGCACTTGCCCCCGTGCTGGTCGACTCGCCAATCCGCCTGAACCTGCAGGTTGAAGATGAAACCCGCACCCAGGAACGTCTGCGTCGCGGCGAAGTGGTGGGAGCGGTGAGTATTCAGCCGCAGGCGCTTCCAAGCTGCCTGGTCGATCAACTTGGTGCCCTTGATTACCTGTTTGTCGGCTCCAAAGCATTCGCCGAGCGCTATTTCCCGAATGGGGTGACCCGCTCTGCGTTACTCAAAGCCCCCGCCGTCGCCTTCGACCATCTCGACGACATGCACCAGGCTTTCTTACAGCAAAATTTTGATCTGCCGCCAGGCAGCGTCCCCTGCCATATCGTCAACTCCTCTGAAGCCTTTGTGCAACTGGCTCGCCAGGGCACCACATGCTGCATGATCCCGCATCTGCAAATCGAAAAAGAGTTGAATGCCGGTGAGTTGATCGACCTGACGCCAGGACTCCTTCAGCGCCGTATGCTTTACTGGCATCGCTTTGCGCCAGAAAGCCGCATGATGCGCAACGTCACCGATGCACTGCTGGAATATGGTCATAAGGTCTTACGGCAGGACGTTTCCTGAATCCCTCTCCCGCAGAAGAGGGAATTCAGAAAGAAGGTTATTTTGCTGCGGCTTGCGGCTCGCCCTGGGCGGGCTCAAGCTGGAACACCACATCAACCTGATCGGCAAACTGGATCGTCGGCTGTTCGTAGGTTTCCTGAGCAGAAACCGGTGCAGCATCTGCTTTCATCATCCGCACCATCGGCGACGGCTGATAGTTAGAAACGTGGTAGCGCACACTGTAGACAGGACCGACTTTGGCGTTAAAGCCAGCTGCCAGCTGCTGCGCCTGATGTACAGCATCATCAATAGCGGCTTTGCGCGCTTTGTCTTTATAGGCTTCCGGTTGCGCAACACCCAGAGAAACAGAGCGGATCTCATTCAACCCGGTTTTCAGTGCGCCAT
Source organism: Phytobacter sp. V91 (assembly GCF_965644225.1). NCBI lineage: Bacteria > Pseudomonadati > Pseudomonadota > Gammaproteobacteria > Enterobacterales > Enterobacteriaceae > Phytobacter > Phytobacter sp. V91. Next base: position 30,085 of record NZ_CBFFRJ010000040.1, read on the forward strand.
CGAGCAGAGAGTTCAGTTTTTCCAGATCGCGTAACGTGACCTCCACGGTGCGCACCGCACGCCAGCCTTTCAGCACGCTTTTGCCGTTCTGGTAGTCGTAATCCGGCTGAGTGCGCAGGTTGGCAGAACTAATATCCTTCTTCGCTACGCCATTTTGCTCGAGGAAGCCCAGGTACTGAGCGACGCGCTCATCCGCTTGTTTCTTCGCCGATGCCGCATCTTTCGCCGCAATATTCACCTCGATTGCCAGAGTCGCAATATCCGGCACCGCATCCACGCTGGCCGTTCCCGAGGTGACGATATGTGGTCCATCTGGCAATTCACTTGCCTGTACCGACATAGCACTTAATCCCACCAATGCCGCCAGGGCCATCATTTTGAATTTCACAGTTGCTCCTCCATGTTGCTTTATTACGTCCGAAAAAAACGGCACGCCTCGCTGCAAGAGTAGCGGGATATGCCGTTTTGTCCATCAGACTACGCCGAGTAGAACAGCGCCTGGATATGCCCCACGCCATCTTTCGCCAGTTGAATAGCGATCACCCACATCACCAGGCCGACGATCAGGTTGATGACGCGCTGTGCCTTTGGCGTGCGCAACCGGGGAGCAAACCAGGAAGCCAGTAGCGCGAGGCCGAAGAACCAGATAATGGACGCGCTGATGGTGCCCAGCGCAAACCAGCGTTTCGGCTCAGCATCCAGTTGCCCACCGAGGCTACCGAGCACCACAAAGGTGTCGAGATAAACATGGGGATTAAGCCATGTCACCGCCAGCATAGTAGCAATGATTTTCCAGCGCCCTTGCTTCATCACCTCAGCCTGGCTTAACACAATATCCCGGCTGGCTGCGGTTTTAAATGCCCCAAAACCGTACCAAAGCAGGAAGGCCACGCCTCCCCAGGTCACCAGCGCCAGCAGCCAGGGCGATTGCATTAACAAGGCGCTGCCGCCAAAAATACCCGCGCAAATCAGCAGCAGATCGCTCACCGAGCATAAAAATGCCGTCATCAGATGGTACTGCCGACGGATCCCTTGATTCATCACAAAAGCATTCTGTGGCCCCAGGGGCAGAATCAATGCCGCGCCAAGCATAACACCTTGAAAATAATGAAATATCACAATTAATTCTCACTCATCAGTTGCAGGTGACAGACTATACCTGCTAACAATTATTAGATGAATTTGAAAATATTAATCGCTGATAAGGAGAGCTAATTTGAAGGGAGACGCCGGATAAAGACCAACTTTATCCGGCAGCATTATCCTACGCGGTGGTTTCTTTCACTTGCTTAACGTTCACATCCATCTGTGGGTACGGAAAGCAGATCCCCTGCTCATCAAAGCGACGTTTAACCTGCTCCAGTACGTCCCAGTAGACGTTTTGCAGGTCGCCGCTGTTGCTCCAGACGCGCACCACAAAATTAATCGATGATACCCCCAGTTCATTGAGACGTACCGTCATGTCACGATCTTTCAGAATGCGATCGTCAGATTCGATTATCTCGGTCAGCACTTTCTTCACCAGATCGATATCCGAATCGTAGGCCACCGCAATAATGAACTCGTTGCGGCGCACCGGCTCGCGGGAGAAGTTGATGATATTGCCGGCAATAATTTTACCGTTCGGGATAACGATGATTCGCCCGTCAACGGTGCGCATGGTGGTGGAGAAGATTTGCACCTGGAGCACGGTTCCAGCCACGCCGCCCAGATCGACATACTCGCCGGAACGGAATGGGCGGAATGTCACCAGCAATACCCCGGCGGCGAGATTTGACAGCGATCCCTGCAACGCCAGACCAATGGCTAAACCCGCGGCACCCAGAACCGCAATGACCGACGCGGTTTGCACCCCAACGCGCCCCAGGGCAGCAATGAAGGTGAAGGCAATAATACCGTATCGCACCAGTGCGGAGAGAAAATCCGCCACTGTTGCATCAATATGCCGTGCTCTCATCAATCGATTGACGGTATTTGAAATCACCCTGGCGACGATCATCCCGATGATGATAATGGCAATAGCGGCGACAATATTAACCGCGTAACCGATTAACAGGGCATGATTGGCGGCCAGCCATGAACTTGCATTGTTGATACCGTCAACAACGTTAAGATCTTCCATTATTAGTTTCCTGGTCAAAATAAAAAAATCGTGAGATAGCCCTCACGAAAACGACCTTGTAAAGGTAAACAAAAACCATCAAAGATGCCATTTCTGCAAGCCATAACTCAGAATCATCCACCGCCAGATGTCTACGCCGGTCGATCGACCATCCTTAAGAAACCGCTCACAATGGCGTGTTTCTGCTTAAATATTTCAACAATTTCCCCGACGACTTTTCCGCTTCCGGCATTTTTCCAGGCAATAGAGAGCGGCGAAGGCTGGCGAGTATTGGCGACATTGCGCCCCACTAATGCACCGGACTCCACATAAGAACGGCACAACCGTTCCGGCAAAAAACCGATACCTGGCCCGCGTAAATGGCAGGCCAGCTTCGTGCTGAGATCCGGAACTTTAATTTCCTTTTGCCCACTGAGTAGCCAGGCAACACGGCGGGTTAAGGTGCGCGAAGTGTCTTCAATATTGATTGCGGGATAGCGCCGTAGCATCTCGTCAGACAGCACCGAAGCCGGATGGCTGGCTAAAGGGTGGTTCTGCGCTACCACAAACTGCCAGCTAATATCCCCCAGCGGCAGCAGCGAGATACTGTTAGAAAGTGATTCCGAACCCGTAACGCCTATCGCCAGTTGAAAATCGTCATACAGCAGCGAATCCCATACTCCCATATAGACCTGCCGGGAAATCTGAAAGCGCGTAAAGGGAAATTGCTGATGCAGCCAGGTCAGTAAATCTGCGGCCGCCTGCGGCTGGTACAGCAGATTATTAATGACGATATTCACTTGCCTATCAACACCAGCGTTAATCTGCTGAAGTTCATCCGGCATTGCGTCCAGCCAGTTAAGCCACTGGCGGCAATGCTCCAGTAAGTGTTGCCCGGCCAGCGTCAGATTGACGGAACGCGTGGTACGTAAAAAAAGCTGCGTGCCTATTTGCTCCTCCAGCGTCTTTATACGATAACTGATCGCAGCAGGCGTTTTATGTAATGAACTGGCTGCACGAGAGAAGCTTTCCGTCTCAGCCACCTGTATAAACGTACGTATTGTTTCCTGATCGAGCATGCATTCCCCTTAAATCAACCATCTGCAACCACCATTGCGCGACCGCTATTCCCAGTAAGATATCAGCTCCGGAAGTATGCCCAATCTGGAGCAAACGTCTTATTGCTGAGCGGGGGTTGCGACCAGATTGTAAACAACGCATCACCTTCAGCATTGGGGTCGAAAATTCGCCAATCCTGGCACTGTTGAGATAACTGCAGCTTACAGATGTTGTAATTAAGGTAAGTTGATCTCCAGGGGGTAAAAAATGCTGCAATTGCGGAAAATAGCGAGAAGCATGCAGTACCGCCATCATTCCCGTCAAAACATCATCACCACTGGGCGTCAAACCTGGCCCCCTGCCAACAAGCCAGCGCCAGTCGAAATTCGCACCGCGGTGCCAGCGTTCAAGTTCAGCAATAATGTTGGAAAAATACGGCATAGCGGTAACGGGCTGGTTCAGGGCGCCTGACAGACCGCTTTGTTGGCTGCAGTTCGAGAGATCAACGGGTGCCAGTGCGGCGGGAGCCAGCCGCAGTCTAAGTCGACGACGCAGGCGTAAAGTTACCCCTGAACTCCATAAAAGATCGCCCTGCTTGATGATAAGCACCACGTTCCGAAAACAGGAGAAATCAGCAGTCTTCAGCAACACCCCGGTTGGCCCCATTCCCTTTCCGTAACGAAACAGCGTCAGCAATGTACCGTCGGGACGACAGTAATTGATCGCCTGATTAAAACGGCTGTGCAGCCTCCATTCGCCATCGGGCAAACGATCAAACCCGGCATAGCCCAGTGCATTAATTATCATCTTTAGCAATACTCCGGGGCGGCATTACCGCCCCTTTTTGCCATCAGGCCGTAATGTGATGCAATTCTGCCAGCGCTTCGAGCGCTTTTTCAAAACAGAGCAGCGGCGCACGCACGGTACCAGCCCCTACCTGGCCAATTCCCGCCTTCCGGTGAGCAATACCGGTGTTAATCAGCGGCGTGATCCCCGTCTCCACCACCCGACGAATATCCAGCCCCAGGCATGCACCTTTGAAATCCCAGGATGGGATCTGCAGCATCGGGTTGTTGCTGAGATAGATTTCGGCCATCTCTTCCGAAGTTTCAAGCGCAGCCCCCAGACCACCTGCGCCAACAAAGCGCGTGACACCAGGCGCAGCAATCATTGCGGCGCCGCCAATACCCAGCGTTTCAGTAATGGCGCTGTCTCCGATATCAGGGTTAGCATCAACCTGACTGTAGCCAGTAAAGAACAAACCTTGCGGTGTATTGACTGGCGCGGTAAACCAGCGATCGCCCGTACCGCTAACGCGAATACCAAATTCACGACCATTACGCGTCATCGCTGTCACTACCGATCCCGCTTTAATTTCCGCCGCCGCATCCATCACCGCCTTGCTGTAAGCCATCGCCAGGTTGAGGAAGAACTGATCGGTCACGCTCAGGAATTGCAGAACTTCAATAACGTCCTCTCTCGGGAGATCCAGGCCGGCTATAACCGGAGACAGGGTGCGTAACAGTAGCGAAGAGGCCGCGATATTACGCTGGTGAAACTCGTCGCCCATAGTAATTGCCTGCGCCATCAATGCCGTCAGGTCAACCCCATTTTCCATGCGGGACAGAGCCTCCTGCAACACCGGCGCCAGCGTATCGCGCATCCAGCGCAAGCGTTTTTGCACATCGTCGCCATAGGCGCCAAAACGCATCACTTTACCAATCCCTTCGTTCAGATTGCAGCAGGACTGATTTCCATGCACAACATCACGAACCACCAGAACCGGCATATTTGCCGAGGTGATGCCGCCCATCGGCCCAACAGCCCCCGCATGGTGACATGGAATAAACTCAACTTCTCCCTGCTCCAGCATGCGCACCGCGTCTTCCTCACTGGCAGCCCAGCCTTCAAACAGCGATGCACCAATGCAGGCGCCACGCATCGGGCCAGTCATATCAGCCCAGGCAATGGGTGGACCCGCGTGCAGAAGTTTGCGTCCGAAAGACAATTCAGCCACGGCTTCTTTGGCCGGACATACCGCAACCCAGTGCGGACGTGCCGCTTTAATTTTCTCAATAATGGCGTCATTAGCCTGAGCAATAGATGAATACATATCTGCACCTCTGAACTTAGTGTAACTGTTTGAGTAAACTGGCAAACCGGGCGTTGCCACCGGCAACAGGAGCCCACTGATAATGCACAACCGGCGTGCCGCTGCTCTGCAAATCCAGGGCGAAGCTACGCAATCCGGCGTTGATAACCTGTACGCCATCAAGAAGTGCGCTATGCGTGGATGACAACGCCCGATCGTGATGATGTGTCAGGTTGACTGCGAGCAGCACAGCCTCTTCCAGCGTTTCCACAACCGTAATTCCAGCCTCGCGCAGCTTTTCACTCTGTCCACCACGCCCTTGAGGGTCGGCATCGGTTCCCGTTAATGTGGTAATCACCACCAGTGGCGTGGCGCGCCTTGCGCGCACATGTTCAACAGCATCGACCACCGCGCCTGCCGGATCAGCGCATGCGCCATAGCCCAGCACGACATCCAGCAGCAGTACGCCTACATCCGGCATTGCGGCCAGCTTTTCAATTTCGATACTGCGGGTTGTCGGATCGATCATCGGGTGCGGCCTGCCCGGGGTGTAGCTGTCATCGCCGAGATCAACAATACGATGGCCACCTGCCTCCAGCATGACCCCTTCAGCATGGCTGTCGTTAACGGGAACACCCGCGTAAGCAGAGAGCAGCATGGCGGCTTCTGCAGCCAAGGTTCCCCCCGCATACAGGCCATAAATACCTTTATGAGCTACTTTCGGATGGATTTGGCACTGTTGTGATACGCGCATTAACAGCACCGTCAGCTGTGCGGCATCAGACAGCGAATTTGCCAGCCAGACATTTCCCTCACGGCGCTGTTCCGGCTTACTTCCCAGGAAAAGCGCAACAACCGGTTTGCCCACGTTTTGCATTGCCGCAATAATGCGGGTTCTGACCTGCGGAGATGGAGGCTTGGAGACAAAAGCCACCACTTTCGTGGCATCATCCGATGCCAGCATTTCAAGCGCAGTCAGAGCGCTGATACCACCAACCTCCGCGCTCAGATCGCGTCCCCCCAGACCAATAGCATGGCTAATTCCCTGCTGGCGCAGAGCAATCTGCGAGGTCATTTCCTGAATCCCCGTTCCCGATGCGCCAATCACGCCAATCCCCCCTTCAGGCAGCACGTTGGCAAAAGCCAGGGGACTACCGGCAACGATCGCCGTTCCACAGTCCGGGCCCATAACGAGCAACCCTCGTTCGCGGGCCAGGGTTTTCAGTTCAACTTCTTGATCCAGCGGCACGTTATCGGAAAACAGCATCACGTTTTTGTTGGCCAGCAGCCCTTCTCTGGCAACCGATGCAGCGTATTCCCCGGCAACGGAGACCAGCAGCAAATTGGACTGAGGCAATTTTTGGCAGGCGCTTTCCCAACGGCGCGCTTTAATCAGCTGATGTGAACCTCCGGAGGCACTGGCAATAGCGTTCAACTCCTTCTCCAACTGCTCATGGATTAAATCAAGAATGTCCTCCTGCTGGTCTTCGGTTCTCACTGCCACACATATACCCAAGTAACTTCAAGATGCAGGATGGTAGTGCTTAAACAACCTATCCCTACGACTGACTTGGGTTCACTGGCTCCTGCAACTCGAAGTATTCTGGGTATATATCGTTAGGCGTAGCGTCAGCAAGATCCTCATGCCAGAAACCTGTTGATTCCAGCATCGATTTATTTGCTGGCGTACCCATCATGACCGAAACCTGATCAACTTCCGGGCGCTCACTCAGTTTGCGGGAAATTATCATTAAGCTGACGGAGTCCTGAAAACTTCCTTTCTTAATAAAGGCGTAAATCATTACCGCTACCTCTTTATGTGCGTTTTTCTTTTAAAAACAGCATGGCGACCAGACCAACAGTCAGCAAACCAGCTGAAACATAAAAGCTGGACGACAGACTTCCGGTCATATCACGTGCGGCACCGGCAATAATCGGAGCCAGAATTGACGAGCTCATCCCGATAAAATTAAATAAACCAAATGCCGTACTGTAATTACTTTCATCGACGCTATCCGCAACCAGCGCAACCAGTACCGGGTCAAGAGCCAGCTTCCCGACGAGGCCATAAATACATAGCGCAACAACCACTCCCGTCATATTTGGCATCCAGACGATTGACAGCATGCTGATGATTGCCACCGGGACCAGAAAAATAATTAACGGTTTACGTTTACCTAACTTATCGGACAGACTGGAAAATAGCAGCGCGCCTGGAATAGAAATCCATGCCACCAGTGAAGAGATAAACCCGGTTTCACTCCCGGCGATCCCGCGTTCATTTTGCAAATAATAGGGAAGCCAGGTCAAAATAACAAAGAATCCAAACAGGCTACAGAACACCATAATATAGGTAAGGAGCAAATTGCGGTTTTTCAGGAGATCGCTAAACTTGCCTTTTTTTACCGCCCCGCCTTCCACATTCTCTGTACGTTTTTTTTCTTTCACAAACAACCAGATGGCAACCCCTACCAGAATGGAAGGCACCGCCATGGCGTAGAATGGCATCCGCCATGAATAGCCTTTATCATAAACCAGCCAACTGGAGGACATCAGCCCCAGCGCAATACCAAAGGCCATCCCACTATTTATAATCGCGCTACCCAGTGAACGATATTTTTTCGGGATCTGCTCTGAAGACAACCCATACTGCGGGCCATAATAAGTTCCTTCTCCGGCCCCGGTAACGACACGCGCAAACAACAACGCATACCAACTTTTGACCCATCCGGTTACCGCAGTAAAAGCGCCAAAAAGAATGAATCCTGGCACTAACACTTTTTTCTTGCCGATTTTGTCACCCAGCACACCAGCCGGAACCTGCAATAATGCATATGAAAAATAGAACACGGAATTAAGAATACCTAACTGCGTTCCCGTTAAACCAAATTCTTTTTCAAGTTCCCCCATGACCGGATTCAGTATTGTGCGGTCAGCGTACATAAAAATCCAGCCCAACCAAAACAGGAATACGGTGACCCACCAGGCCGGAATTCCTTTCTTCCTTGCGACGTCAGCCACTTCATATGATTCAGACATTAGAAATCTCCCTGAAAATATTCCCCATTACACCCTAAATACTTCGAGTTGCATCGCCGCGACAAATGAGAACACCACCGAGAGCATAGTTAGCTATGTGACCGGGTGAACTCGCCCTACCAGCAAAGAGGCAGCTTGAAGTATGACGGGTATAAATACTCACGTTATCTGACAAATACCTAAACGCTGCGCTTACCTTATCCGCAGCAACATTCATTTCATTTGAGCGAAGTCACACAAAATTTATTATTATGAATTCCTGATAATTATCCACCACATTATTAAAAAACTCTAACAATCATTTTTAAATCAATTTAAACAAAACCATTAAATACGATAAGAATTACCGAGACATTTTTTCAGATAAATGAGTTGTTGCCTTTATCACATTATAAATTCAACAACCTTATATTTTGACCACGGAATATTATCATCACGAGGTCATCATGAAAAAGAGAATCGTCATTGCCCTGGGTGGCAATGCATTATTACAGCGTGGAGACATTCTTAGCGCAGAAAATCAGCAGCGGAGTATTCAGGAATTCGCCAGCGTAGCCTCAATATTAGCGCATGATTACCAGCTGGTGATTGTGCATGGAAACGGCCCACAGGTTGGTTTGTTAGCGCTACAAAATGCAGCATACGCCGAATCACCCGCCTGGCCACTGGATATTCTGGTTGCAGAGAGCCAGGGGATGATTGGTTCCGCTATCGCCCAGGAGCTGACTTCAGCCACTGGCACTCCCGTCACCACAATAATGACTCGCGTGGAGGTGGATCCTCATGATGAAGCCTTTGCCTCACCAGGCAAATATATCGGCCCTGTCTACCAGCCAGAGCAAAAAGCAGAGCTTGAAAAACGCTACGGCTGGCAGATGGCCGCCGACGGACAGTACATCCGCCGGGTTGTTCCCTCCCCCACACCGCTCAACATTATCGACAGCGAGGCTATCCGGACGCTAATGGATACCGGGCATACGGTGATCTGTTGTGGTGGCGGCGGAATCCCGGTCATCCGCCAGGATGGGAACTATTCAGGTACCCAGGCCGTTATTGATAAAGACCTGACGGCTGCCGTACTGGCAAAGTCTATTAATGCCGATCATCTGCTGATCCTGACGGATGCAGACGCGGTATATGAAAACTGGGGTACTCCGCAGGCGCGTGCGCTACGAAGGGTAACGGCAAAAGAACTTGCTCCATTTTCCGCGCCGGATGGCGCCATGGGCCCCAAAGCGGCAGCGGTCATACAATTTGTGGAACAAACCGGCAACGCCGCTTTTATTGGCGCGTTGAAGGATGCACCGCTGATTCTGGCAGGTATGAAAGGAACTCATATTACAGTCTAAAAAATATCCTCCGCCATAGCCGAAGGCTTTAAATTGACACGAAAAAAAGGCTTCCCGAAGGATAATGCCGATCAGTTAAGGATCGGTTGACCGATCCTTAATCTGCGGCACTATAACGGCTTCCACAACAGGGAGCCG